>NZ_BAAAIJ010000059.1:328416-330741 GCF_039526005.1 Arthrobacter flavus
GGACCTGCAAACCGAACACACCCGCAACGACCCCCGGGACTGGGGGTACGAGAAGACCGTGACCGCCACTGAGATCAGTGCAGCGTTGCGTGTGCCGGAGCGGACGGCTGGGTTCCTCGTCGAACACAGCACGCTGCTCACCCGGTACTGCCCGGCGACCCTGGAAGCGTTGGAGACCGGGAAACTTACGAAGCGTCATGCGTGGGCTGTGGTCGAAGAAGCCGCCAGCATCCCCGACACCAACCCCACAGTGACCGCCGCTTTTGAGGCCCGGCTGATCGGGATGGCGTCGGTGACCACGGTGGCGAAGTTCCGGCAGCAAGCGAACAGGCTCCGCGAAGAACTCCACCCGGAATCGATCGCCGCCCGGCAGAAGAAGGCGGTGAAGGAACGCGGTGTGTTCCTGACCCCGAGCTATGACGGGATGGCATGGCTCGAAGCCTACTTACCAGTTGATCAGGCCGCCGGGATCTTCCACCGCGTCGACACCGCAGCCCGCGCGCTGCAAGGCCCCGACGAACCACGGACCCTCACCCAGCTACGGGCCGACGTCCTCGCAGACGCCCTCACCAGCGCAGGCGCGTCCGGGCACATCGCTGGCGCCGAGAGTAACCTCACGGACACTCAGGGCAGCAGCGCCTACTGGGGTGTGCAGGCGAAGATATTCGTGACCGTCCCGGTAATGACTCTCCTCGGCGGGGATGCACCGGGTGAGCTCGAAGGGCATGGTCCGATTGACCCCGACACGGCCCGCAAACTCGCCGGGCACGCCCCATCATTCACCAGGATCCTCACCCACCCCTTCACCGGGGCCAGACTCGGCGCCGACGCCACCACCTACCGGGTCCCCAAAGACCTCCAAGACGCAGTCCGAGTCAGAGACCGAACCTGCCGGCACCCCGGATGTAACCGGTTGGCAGTGTTCTGCGAACTCGACCACACCACCCCCTGGTCACAAGGCGGGAGAACCAGCTACGGCAACCTCGCCGCACTGTGCAAACGCCACCACAAACTCAAATCCGAAGGCTACTGGCAGTACCGACAACCCGAACCCGGCACCATCATCGCGATCTCACCCGCCGGCGAAACCTACCTCACCCGACCAGACCCACCTCCAGCACCACCCCTGGACGATCCACCACCGTTCTAACCCCATGACGCTAGCCCTAATCAAGAAGGGTGCGCCCTGGCTATGAAGCTGGTAGCTCGGGGGCGGACATCTCCAGGGTCAGTTCCATGCAGCGCAGGCGAGCTGGGGACCAGTCGTAGGGCATCTTTCTGATAGCGTCGCCTGCGCTCAGGGACATCTTCCCCGTTCCAGCGTCGGGGCCGACCCCGCCCTCCCCTTCATCAGCGGGGAGGGGATGCAACGCATCCCAGGAATCGACAACCGCGCTTTCCTCCTCAGCCAAGCCGGAGTCCTCTATGGACCTGTTCAGCGCCTCTTCGAAGGCATGCCGTTGGGCAGCTGCTGCTGCCACTCGGGGGTCATCGGCGGCGACGGTGTCATCGAGGGCCTCCTCCGCAGCATCAACGCGGTCGGATTCCTCCCGCAGACTCGGGTGGGTCGCCAGGGCAATGTATCGGCTGGCGTTCACCGCCGCACCAAGAGGGCCGAAGATTCGCTCAATGACCAGCAGGTTATCCAGGTCGGCCTGGCGCAGGGAGCCCTCGGGCAGGTTCTCAAGGCGGCCGGCGACGAAGTCGGAGAGCAGGCCCATTCTGCTCCCCCGGGATCGCATGTGCTGCACGGCAGCCCGCTGCCGCTGCAGTTCAGCTTCCTGGGCGATCAGGGTTCTCTCCAGCCGTTCCAGAATGCCAGTGACGGCGCGGTCGCTGTCTGCCCCAGCAGTAGCCTGACCGGCAGCTGGGTCAGCGCCGTCCGCGTGGGCAGGAGCTGTGCCCGCAGGAGCCGTATCAGCAGAAGCCATATCAGCAGGACCTGCGTCAGAAGTAGTATCAACCGGAGCCGGGTCGGCAAAGGCATCACGGATGTCATCAAGAGCAATCCCTGCGTCAGCCATCTTGCGGATCCACAACAGCTGGATCATCTCTTCGTAGCCGTAGCGGCGCCGATCGTCGCTGCCCCGCTCGGGTTCCGGCAACAGACCGATCGCGTGGTAGTGACGGATCGCCCGCGGTGTGATGCCGACGAAGGACGCAGCGTCACCAATCTTCACCTGACGCGGCGGAATGAGGGACGAAAACATGAGCAGGACCTTCCTCGGTGGAGCGGGATGTGATTCCACCGAACCACATAACGTTACGGAAGGCGCAACTTCGGCAACCCCGCCCAAACACACAGCAGGGGCGGGGGGGGGGGGG
>NZ_BAAAIJ010000059.1:330852-407558 GCF_039526005.1 Arthrobacter flavus
CGGTGAGGCTGGAGCTACTTCACGTCCTCGTCGACCCAGTCGAACGTGCGGGTGACAGCCTTCTTCCAGAGCCGCAACTGGCGGTCGCGCTCCCCTGCCTCCATGGATGGGATCCAACGCTTGTCCTCGGCCCAGTTGGTCGCCAACTCGTCGGTGTCCTTCCAGAAACCCACCGCAAGACCTGCCGCATAGGCTGCGCCCAACGCAGTGGTCTCGGTGACCTTCGGCCGGATCACCGGGATACCAAGGATGTCGGCCTGGAACTGCATCAGCGCGTCGTTGGCGACCATACCGCCGTCGACCCGCAGGTCCTCCATGTCCACTCCCGAATCGGCGTTCGCCGCGTCCAGCACCTCGCGGGTCTGGAACGCGGTGGCTTCGAGAGCCGCCCGGGCGATGTGCCCCTTGTTCACGAACCGGGTCAGACCCACAATGACGCCGCGGGCTTCTCCGCGCCAATACGGCGCAAACAGGCCGGAGAACGCTGGCACGATGTACACGCCACCGTTGTCCTCAACCGATTCAGCCAACTGCTCCACCTCGGGTGCCGACTTGATGATGCCGAGGTTGTCCCGCAGCCACTGGATCAGCGACCCGGTCACAGCGATCGAGCCTTCCAGTGCGTAGACAGCCTTGGCGTCGCCAAGCTTGTAGCAAACGGTGGTCAACAGACCATTCTTCGAGTGAACAATCTCCTCACCGGTGTTGACGATCATGAAGTTGCCGGTGCCGTAGGTGTTCTTGGCGCCGCCCTTCTCGAACGCCGCCTGACCGAACGTCGCCGCCTGCTGGTCGCCCAGGATGCCGGCCACCGGCACCTCGCGCAGCAGTTGTGAGGTGTGGACCGTGCCATAGACCTCGGAGGAGGATTTGATCTCCGGCATCATCGACCGCGGCACACCGAAAGCTTCAAGGATTCCGTCGTCCCAGGACAGGGTCTCGAGATCCATGAACATGGTCCGTGAGGCATTGGTGACATCGGTGATGTGCACGCCACCATCGGTGCCGCCGGTGAGGTTCCAGGTGACCCACGAGTCAGTGTTTCCGAAGATCAGATCGCCAGCCTCGGCCTTGGCCCGGGCGCCCTCGACGTTGTCCAGGATCCACTTGATCTTGGTACCCGAGAAGTAGGTGGCCAGCGGCAGCCCGACCTTCGCCTTGAACCGCTCCACTCCCCCGTCAGCCGCCAGCTCGTCGACGATCGGCTGGGTCCGGGTGTCCTGCCAGACAATCGCGTTGTAGACCGGCTGCCCGGTCGTCTTGTCCCAGACCACCGCGGTTTCACGCTGGTTGGTGATGCCAACGGCGGCAATATCGTGCCGGGTCAGGTTGGCTTTCGACAGGGCGTTGCCGATGACCTCCCTGGTGTTGTTCCAGATCTCCAGGGGATCGTGCTCGACCCAGCCGGCCTTGGGGAAGATCTGTTCATGTTCCTTCTGGCCCGAAGAGACAATGTCCCCGTGGTGATCGAAGACGATCGCCCTGCTGGAGGTGGTGCCCTGGTCAATCGCAATAACGTACTTCGACATGTAGTGCTCCTCTTTGAGTATTTCCGTCGTGAATAGTCCCAGCCTGCGCGGTCGGAGGACCGAGCTGCCGGGGTGCAACTAATTGTTAGCCGGTGATAGCCGGGAAGGAGATGAAGGTGGCCACGAGGCCTCCGAGTGCACCACCGATCAGCGGCCCAACAACGGGCACCCAGGCGTAGGACCAGTCGCTGGATCCCTTGCCCTTGATGGGCAGGAGAGCGTGGGCAATACGCGGTCCGAGGTCACGGTTGGGGTTGATGGCGTAGCCGGTAGGACCACCAAGGGATGCGCCGATGCCGACAACCAGGAGTGCGACGGCCAGAGGGCCGAGGCCCGACGGCGTCGAACCGATGGCGACGATAACGAAGACGAGGACGAACGTACCGATGATTTCGGTTACCAGGTTCCAGCCATTGGACCGGATCGCTGGCCCGGTCGCAAAGACCCCCAGCTTGTTGGCGGGGTCCGGCTCAGCGTCGAAGTGCTGCTTGTAGGCCAACCAGCACAACACGGCTCCCACAATGGAGCCGATCATCTGCGCGGCAAAGTACATCAGCATGTTCACGAAGTTGACGTCAACACCAGGCGCGAATTGCTCAGCGTTGTTAGTCATGAGACCAACAGTGACAGCGGCATTCAGGTGAGCGCCGGACAGGGCGGCCGCGTAAATACCGGCGAAGACGGCGAGCCCCCAACCGAAGTTCACCATCAAGAATCCGCCGTTATTGCCCTTGGTGCCGGCCAGGGCGACGTTGGCAACGACACCCGTACCCAGCAGCAACAGCAGCATGGTGCCGAAGGCTTCGGCAACAAATACTTCAAGAGACATCTTTGACTCCTCTGATTATTCACTTTTAGCGAACCCAGCCCGCGGCTGTGGCTCTCTTGCTCCCCCCGGCAACAGCTGCCGTTGGTCCTGCATCCGCTCCGGGAGCGGCAATGGTTACGTGCCTGACAGCGGCTACGCCACCAAATCTTCGACCTGAACGTTGTGCCACTTCAGCAGCACCTGTTCAGCCAGTTCTATCTCAGCTGAGACTTTCTCGCTGCTCCACCCGAGCAGCGGGGCCAGCGTCTCCGCAAGTTCCTGGAGCAGCTCAGTGGTCACCAATCCGCGGAAGGCGATTGACGTCCGACGGATCAGCACATCGGCCAGATGACCCACCTGCTCGTGCTTGACCATGTAGGCCAGCTCGCGGTGACTGAGCTCGCTGGTGGAGGAGAACAAACGGTCCTGGCCCGCACGCAGGTACTCGATGACGTCGACGGCGCGGGTACCGTAACGGGTCAGCAGCACCTCGACGCGCTCGGCCGACAGCCCTGGTTCGATGTGGGCGCTCACCCAGGCTTTTTCTGCTGAGGGTGTTCTCGGGAATCCCTGCCCGCCACCGATGGCGAGGCCCGCCGTCGTCGTCGTCCTGCGCTTGCCGAGGATCTCCAGCACCTCATTGGTCATGTGCTCCGACAGCGCGCGGAACGTGGTCCACTTGCCGCCGACCAGGCTGAGCGTGGTCACCGTCCGGGCGTCGGAGCGGTCCTGGCGCTTCTCAATCCGGTAGTCCCGTGAGACGAAGCCCGGCTGCGTGTCGTCGTGCCGAGGCAGCGGCCGGACGCCGGAGAAACTGTAGACCACATGGCCGGGCTCGACGACGATGGCTGGGAAGACGTGTCCGATCAGTTCGATGAAGTAGTCAACCTCTTCGGGGGTGCAGACGGCCGGGGCGTCGACGTCGGTATCGATATCGGTGGTGCCCACCAGGACCCGGTCACCGATCGGGTAAACCAGCACGATCCGCCCGTCGGTGTGCTCGAAGAAGATCTCACGCCCAGCGCAGGCGGCCAACAGCTCGGGGTGGTCAAGGACGATGTGGGAACCCTTGGTGCCGCCCATGAACTTGCTGCGTTCGCCGAGCGAATCGTTGGTCCCGTCCACCCAGGCGCCGGTCGCATTGACGACGACGTCGGCCGCGAAGGCGAATTCCTCGCCAGTGAGCTCGTCACGGAGCAGCACCGAATCTCCGTCTCGGCCGATGGCACTGACGTAGTTGGTGGCCCGCGCCTCGGCATTGGCGGCGAGGCCGTCGCGGAGCACATCGAGGGTCATCCGCTCAGGGTTGTGCACCGAGGCATCGAAGTAGGTGGCCGTGTAGCGCACATCAGGCCGCAGATCCGGCAGCTGGGCCAGTGAGGCCTTGCGCCCGGCGAAGCGGTGACGCGGTACGGCGCCGCCATCCCTGGAGAACCAGTCATACATGGTCAGCCCCGCCTTGATCAGGAAGGCACCCCGTTCACGGGGTTGGCCGTGCTGGCGGTGGGTCAGGAATCGCAGCGGAGCCGCGAGAATCCCGGAGAAAGTGCTGAAAATGGGGATGGTGGTCTGCAAGGGCTTGACGTAGTGCGGCGCTGTCTTCAGCAGGGCGTTACGCTCAACCACTGACTCGCGGACCAGCCGAAACTCGCCATTCTCGAGGTACCGGATGCCGCCGTGAATCATGTGTGAAGAAGCACCTGAGGCGCCCTGGCAGTAGTCACCGCGTTCCACCAGTGTCACGTCCACACCCTGCAGGGCCAGATCCCTGAAGGTTCCTACGCCGTTGATGCCACCACCAATGATCAGCGCCGAAGCGCGCGGCGTTTCCTTCAGCCGCTGCACCCCCGGCCGTTCAGCAGGCGTGCTGGTGGCACCATTCGCACTGGCGGACTCAGCCAAAACATTCTCCTCAATAGTTTGCAGGCTGCAAGGGTTCCGCAGCCGTTCCACCTATTCTTGAAATGCTGGGAATAATAGTCAATGGTGTTGCACATACGTGCAGAAGTGACGGAGGATTTGGCGATGAACGTTCGACCCGAGGCTGAAAGATCGGACCCCGCTGCACAATCTTCCGCTGAGGACTTCAAACGGTCCCGGAGCGGAGACGCCCTGCGGGCCGCGCAGATGTACTACCTGCAGGACCTCACCATGAACGCCATTGCGCGGGAGCTGCGGACCTCACGATCAACCGTGTCACGGCTCCTGTCGATGGCCCGGGACACCGGGCTGGTCCAGATCCAGGTCAACAATCCGCTGCAACGGGCACCGTCGCTGGAGCAGCAGATCCGGCGGCAGTTCGGGGTGGAAGCCCATGTGGTGCCGGTGACCGACGTCGTGAGCGACTCCGACGTCCTTGACCGGGTGGCGATACAGGCAGCCCGGACCATCGGGCCGCTGGTCGATTCGAACGCCATTATCGGCGTCGCCTGGGGGTCAACCCTCAGCGCTGTCAGCCATCACCTGACCCGCAAGGTGACCCACGACAGCACCATTGTGCAGTTGAACGGTGCCGGCAACACACAAACCACGGGCATCACCTACGCCAGCGAGATCCTCCGCCGGTTCGGTCAGGCCTATGGCGCCCGGGTGGAGCAGTTCCCCGTACCGGCCTTCTTCGACCACGCAGAAACCAAAACGGCCATGTGGGCCGAACGCAGTGTCCTGCGCATCCTCGACCTGCAGCGGCGGATGACCATGGCCATCTTCGGGGTCGGCTCCATCGACGCCAATATTCCCAGCCACGTCTACTCGGGCGGATACCTCGACGACGACGACCTCCGGGCGTTGGATGAGCATCAGGTGGTCGGCGACGTCGCAACCATGTTTTTCCGAGCGGACGGTACCCATAGCGATCTGCTTCTCAACCAACGCAGCACCGGACCCGAACTGGATCTGCTCCGGCAGGTGCGACGCCGGATCTGTGTCGTGTCGGGCGAGACGAAGATCAACGGGTTGCGCGGCGCCCTGGCGGCTGGACTCGCCACCGACCTCATCCTCGATGAAGGGTCGGCGCGGCGCCTGGTGCATGGCGGGTCCCGCTGAGCCAATCGCCCTTCGGTATTGTCGAGGTATGCACAAGGCACCGAAAGTCGCGCTCAATAACGGGGTACAGATCGACCAGGTCGGGTACGGCGTCTACAAGGTGCCGCCGGAGACGACTGTAGATCTTTGCGCCCAGGCCCTTGAGGTGGGGTACCGCACCATCGACACCGCCGCCATGTATGGCAATGAGGCGGGAGTGGGCCGGGCGGTGACTGATGCCGTGAACGCCGGCTGGCTGGAACGCGACGACGTCTTTGTCACCACTAAGCTGTGGAACGACAACCACGGCTACGATGCGACGCTGCGCGCCTTCGACGCCTCCCAGCAGGCTCTGGGCCTGGACGACGTCGACCTCTACCTGATCCACTGGCCCTGCCCGGAAAAAGACCAGTACGTTGACACCTTCCGTGCCCTGGAACAGCTCTACCATGACGGGCGGGTGCGGGCCATCGGGGTGTCAAACTTCCAGGTGACCCACCTGGAGCGGTTGCTGGCGGAGACCGGGGTGGTCCCGGTTGTCAACCAGATTGAACTGCACCCCTACCTCCAGCAGGAGGAACTGCGGCGGTTCCACGACACCCACGGCATCCGCACCCAGGCGTGGAGTCCGCTGGGTCGCGGTGCGATCCTGACCGACCCAGTGATTGGGGAGATCGCCGCAGACCTGGATCGGACACCCGCCCAGGTGGTTCTCCGCTGGCATGTGCAATCCGGCCACCTGGTCATCCCCAAGGCCAGCAGCCCCGACCGGATCGCGAGCAACCTTGATGTCTTCGGCTTCGAGCTGAGCCCCGCACAGCTCACGGCCATTGAGGGTCTTGAGCAGAACACCCGCTTTGGCTCGCACCCAGACCGGGTGAACTAGCCGATGGCTTCCGCGACCATCACCGTGACGCGCCGCGCAACCGAGACAACCCATTCCTACCGTGGCGCAGCGCAGCGGTACTGGGATTTCGCTCCCGCATCCGGCGCCCCCGCGGACCTGCCCACCCTCTTCATGGTGCACGGGTTCAGGGGCGATCATCACGGCCTGCTTCGCATCGTCGAAGCGCTGCCGTTTCACCGGATTGTGGTCCCTGATCTCCCCGGTTTCGGCCGGTCCGAAGCGCTCGACGGCGTGCACGACGTCGACGCCTACGCTGATTTTGTCAGCTTCAGCTTCACCTCATTCGCGTTGGGACCGGACACGGTGCTACTCGGCCATTCGTTCGGATCCATCGTCGCGGCGCGGTGGGCGGCCGCCCACCCGACAGCGATCGCCGCCCTGGTGCTGATCAATCCGATCTGTGAGCCTGCGCTTGAGGGTGCCAACCGGCTGGCTTCCAGACTGGCGGCCGTGTACTACCGGGTGGGGGCGGCCCTGCCCGAGAGGCTGGGCCTGGCGCTGCTCGGCAATCCGTGGATTGTCCTCGGTATGAGTTCGATGATGGCGAAGACCAGGGACAGGGCGCTGCGCAGGTACATCCATGGACAGCATCTGAGTTACTTCAGCACCTACGCCAGCCGCCGGGTGCTGCTGGAGGCGTTCCAGGCCTCCATTACCGGGACGGTCAGGGATGAGGCGGCGCGGCTGGTCATGCCTGTCCTGCTGGTTGCCGCCGAAAAGGATGACCTGGGCTCAGTAGCCGGTCAACGTGCGCTCGCGGATCTGATCGCGGATTCCAGGCTTGAAATCATTCCCGAGGTGGGTCATCTGGTGCACTATGAGACGCCGGACGAGGCGGCTCGGCTGATCACGAGCTTCCTGGCAGGACGAACCCAATGAGGATCCTGTTCGATGCCCGGTTTACCCGGTTGGACCATCATGACGGCATCAGCCGCTACGGGGCCAGCCTGATTGCAGCGGTTGCGGAACGCGCAGACGTGACGATGCTCATTTCAGATCGCCGCCAGCTCGGCCTCCTGCCCGAGGTACCCCACGTGTTGATCACCTCTCCACTGTCCCCCCGCGAGCTCTTCGTGGCGAGCCAGATCAACGGGTTACGCCCCGACGTCGTCGTCTGTCCCATGCAGACCATGGGCAGCTGGGGCCGGAAGTACCCGCTCGTACTGACCCTGCATGACCTGATCTACTACCAGAACCCCCAGCCGCCCGGTTCCCTGCCCTTGCCGGTCCGGACCCTCTGGCGGCTGTACCACCTTGCGTACTGGCCGCAGCGGCTGTTGTTGAACCGGGCCGACGTCGTCGCCACCATCTCCGAGACCACCCGCGGGCAGATAAGCGAGCATCGCCTGACCCGCCGGCCGGTGCGGATTGTGGGCAACGCACCACAGCCGGACACCGTGGTGCGCCCCGAAGGAGTCGATCCCGGGCGGGACCTGCTCTACATGGGCTCCTTCATGCCGTACAAGAATGTCGAAACGATCCTGGCCGGGATGCGGGGACTCGATGGGTACACGCTGCACCTGCTGAGCCGCATCACCGAGGCCCGCCGGAAGGAACTGGAACTGCTGATTCCACCCGGCCAACGGGTGATCTTCCACAATGGGGTCAGTGACGAGCTTTACCAGGAGCTGCTGCGGTCGGGGGCGGCACTCGTGACGCTGTCCCGGGCCGAGGGCTACGGTCTGCCGGTCATCGAGGCAATGGCCGCCGGCACCCCGGTGATCGCCGCCGACACCCCAATTTTTCGTGAAGTTGGCGGGGCTGCTGCCCTCTATGTCGACCCCGATGATCCGTCGCAGTTCACGGTAGCGGTCAAGACCCTGGCCGAACCCGACCAGTGGCAGGCGGCGTCACGGGCTGGCAGGATGCAGGCCGGAACGTATTCCTGGGATCGGTCGGCCGAGCAGTTGCTTGAGGCGGCCGCCATCGCAACGGTCGAACATGCCGGCAAGGCGCCCTGGCGCCGGTAGTGGGCACGTGGCTGGGCCGGTGGTCAGCACCGACAGCTGGGCAGCGGTGGTCAGCACCGGTAGTCAGCACCACCAGCTGCGCTAGATCAGATCGGCAGCGTCGCAGCGGACATGGACCGGCTCTGACGTCCCCCTGGCTGACAGGGCTGCCTTGCGGGACTTTAGCCAGGCCGTCGCTGCGGGTGCGCTGCGATAGCTGAAAAACAGCAGCAGCCGGTGCTGGTCCGCGCTGGAGGTCTGGGTGTCGGATTGGTCGGCTCGTGGGCCCTGCCCCGAAGGACGTCCTCCCGCGGTGCGACCGGGCTGCCCACCGACGGGCATCGGACCGACGGTGCGAAGGAAGAGCCGGGAATCGAGGTCCGCGGTGAACACGGCCAGCGCTTCCCGCGAACCGGTCAGCGCCGCGAACCGGACCGCCGGCGGCAGTCCGAGTTCGCTGCGGGTGGCGAGCTCACGGCCAGCGGCGCCCTGTGGGTCCCAGCGCACGAGATGACCCACCACGCTCGAATCGTCGGCGGTGATGACCACGAGCCCGCCGTCGGCGGCGGGGCGGGCCAGCAGCGAAGCGGTGAACCAGCGCCGCAGGGTGTCCTCCCCAGCCCGGAGGGACTCGCGGGAGAGCATTGCTGAACCATCAAGCAAAATCACCGCCGCGTAGCCGGTAGGGGCCAGCGGCTCTGCGCCGGGGGTGGCGACCACCACCGAGGGCCGGTCGGGCACGGTGTCCAGAATGTGCTCGCCGGCAGAAGAGTAGACCGTCGCCCCGGGGAAGGCACGCCCCAGTTCCTCTGCGGTACGGGTTGCCCCCGCAACCGTGGCGCGCAACCGCTGGCTCCCGCAGTTGGCGCAGCTCCACCGCAGGTCCGGCCTGCCACACCAGCGGCATCCCGGTACGCCGCCGCGCCCGGTCTGGGCCAGCGGACCGGTGCACGCGGTGCACCGTGCAGGCTCGCGGCACTCCTCACAGGCCAGCGCTGGCGAAAACCCGGTGCGTGCCACCTGCAACAGCACTGGGCCGTGCGCCAGCCCGTCCGAGGCGGCCTTCCACGCCGCATGCGGGATACGGGCCCTGGCAGCGAGCGGATCGCGCGCCAGTTGAAACTCGTCCCCCGTATGGATGACCCGAGGGGTGCTTCGACGAACCTCGGACCGGTCGGCGACAATAGCCTGCGCCCATCCAGTGGCGACCAACCGGTGCGCCTCGGTGCTCTGTGCTCCAGAGGCGAGCAGCGCAGCGCACCCCTGCTGCTCGGCGCGCAGCAGTAGCACCTCCCGGACGTGTTGGTAGGGAGCGCGCTGCTCCTGGTGCAGGTCGTCGCCGTCGTCCCACAGGCACACCAGTCCCAGGTCCTGGACCGGCGCGTAGGCGGCGGACCGGGTGCCGACGGCCACCCGCACCTGCCCGCTCAGCAGTTTGAGGAAATTTCGGTACCGGGGCGTCGGCCCGTCCTCTGCGGTCAGCCGCGCGATGTTCCCGGCACCCAGGCGCTGGTCCAATGCCGCTTCGACCCGTGCCAGGTCCCGCTGGTCAGGGACGACGACGACGGCCCCGCGCCCCGTGTGCCAGACAGCAGCAACCGCCTCGGCGATTTCCGCTGGCCAGTCACTGGCACCGTAGCCACCCAGGCTGGTCAGGACGGCGCGGGGGCTGTGGCCGGCGGCGAGATGCCGCAGAAAGGTGGCGCCGTTGGCGTAGCGGCTGAGGAGTGCCGCCCCGGCGCCGGCACCTGTCCTGGATTGACCTGCTGCCAACTCGGAAGTGTCCGCAGCCCCGGCAGCAGCCTCCCCCTGTGGCGCCGCGAAGGCAGCGTCGACGCGCGCCATCCGGGGCGGGATCGCGACTTTCAGCACGTCGCTGACAATTCCCGCGTACCGGGCGGCGACCGCCCGGCTGAGGGCAAGCACCTCAGGGGTGAGCACCGGCTGCTCCGAGATCACTTTCGCCAGCGGCAGCAGCCGCGTGGTGCTGTCGGTGGTGGCAGCGCGTGCAACGATAAACCCGGTGAACTCCCGCCCGCTGAACCGCACCTTGACCCGGACACCGGGTTGGGCTGCGTCGGCGAGCTCTGCGGGCACGGCGTAGTCGAAGACCCGGTCGAGGTGGGTGAGCGGCGAGTCGAGGATCACCTGTGCCACGGGCAGGGTGCCCGCGGGGACGGGAGCGCCGACTGCCCGTGGCGCCGTCGGGAAGCCCTGGAGCAGCGACAGCTGGACCGCCCCGCCGCTGGGAGACCCAGCGGGCAGGGTGGGGTGCGGGGGCTGAGAAGTGACGCTGCCGTCGGAGCCGTCCCCGTATCCGCTCCCGGACGGATCCGCCCTAGGCGTTGAAATAGCTCCGCAGCTTGTCGACCCGGTCTGTGAGTTCCCAGTTGAAGCCGACGTCCTCGCGACCGAAATGGCCGTGAGCAGCGGTCTTTTGGTAGATCGGGCGCAGCAGGTCCAGGGCGTTGATAATGCCCAGCGGGCGAAGATCGAAGACCTCGCGAATAGCTTTGCCAATGGCGGCCGGATCGACTGTTTCAGTACCGAAGGTCTCGACGTAGATTCCCACTGGCTGCGCCATGCCGATCGCGTAGGCGATCTGAATTTCGGCGCGCCGGGCCAGGCCTGCTGCCACCACGTTCTTCGCTACCCAGCGCATCGCGTAGGCAGCCGAGCGGTCGACCTTTGAGGGGTCCTTGCCGCTGAACGCGCCGCCGCCGTGCCGTGCCATGCCGCCATAGGTGTCGACGATGATCTTGCGTCCGGTCAGCCCTGCGTCGCCCACCGGGCCGCCGATCACGAAATCACCACCCGGGTTCAGGATGTGCCGGACGTTGCTGATATCCAGTTCGGAGGCCGCCAGCACCGGATCGATCACGTGGGTGGCGAGGTCGGCACGCAGCTGGTCCAGGTTCACCCCCTGGGCATGCTGGGACGAAACCACCACTGAGTCAACGGATACCGGGATGTCGCCGTCGTAGCCGATGGTGACCTGGGTCTTGCCGTCGGGACGAAGGTAGGAGAGAGTGCCGTCCTTCCGAACCGCCGTCAGGCGCTCGGACAGCCGGTGTGCCAACCAGATGGGCGTCGGCATGAGCACTGACGTCTCGTCGCTCGCGTAACCGAACATGATGCCCTGGTCGCCGGCGCCCTGCGCATCGTACGGGTCCAGCCCGGTGCCCTGGCGGGTCTCCAGGGAATTGAACACCCCGTTGGCGATCTCTGGTGACTGCTGCCCGATGGACACCGACACACCGCACCGTGCGCCGTCGAAGCCGTTGGCTGAGGAGTCGTACCCGATCCCGAGAAGGGTCTGCCGGACCAGCTCCGGGATTTCCACGTAGGCCTCGGTGGTGACTTCGCCGGCCACATGCACCAGTCCGGTGGTGACGAGGGTTTCCACGGCAACCCGGGATTTGGGATCCTTCTCGAGCATGGCGTCGAGGATGGCGTCACTGATCTGGTCGCAGATCTTGTCCGGGTGCCCTTCGGTGACTGATTCCGAGGTAAACAGGCGCAGGTCGCTGCGAACGGGATTGGCTGAATTCACTTGATCACTCTACTTGGTTCGACCGTCGGGACGGCGGGTGGGTGACGGACTGTGTGGGTGACGGACTGTGTGGGTGACGGACTGTGTGGGTGACGGACTGTGTGGGTGACGGACTGTGTGGGTGACGGATGGCGTGCGGGCTGCTAGCCGCGGCCCGCAAGGGCTGCGGCTACCCGGGCCACCACGGCAGTGGCTACCTCGGCTTTGGTTCCGATGACCTCAACAGGTTCGGTGCCGCCAGCGTCAAGGATGGTTGCTGCTGTGTCATCGAGTCCGAACACCCGGCCGTCACCCACCTGGTTGAGCACCAGATAGTCGCAGCCTTTGCGGGCGAGCTTCTCCCGAGCGTGGCTCAGCGGATCAGCGGTCGGGTCCCCGGTTTCGGCGGCGAAACCGACGATCACTGGGCCGGCGCCCGCCGCGGTTCGCTGCTCTACGGCTTCCCTGAGGATGTCGGGGTTGCGGACCAGGGTGATGACGGGGTCGACGCCGTCGGCGCGTTTCTTGATTTTGGTGAGAATCTGTTCGGCGGGACGGAAATCCGCCACAGCTGCTGCCATGATCAGCGCATCGGCTTGCTTGGCCGCTCGCAGGGTCGCGGTCCGCAGTTCCTCGGCTGTTTCGACCTGGACCAGTTCGACGCCGTCGGGCGCCGGGACTTCGACGTGGGCGAGGATCAGTTCAACAGTTGCCCCCTCGGCGAGAGCCGCTGCGGCCAGCGCCATCCCCTGCTTGCCTGAAGAACGGTTCCCGAGGTAGCGCACCGGGTCGATGGGCTCGCGGGTGCCTCCGGCGGTGATGACCACACGGCGACCCGTGAGGGAACCGGGGGCGGGTAGGGTTCCGGACCCGATTGTGCCGCCTGACCCGGTGTGCGGCGTGTCAGTCTGTCCTCGGGCAGCCACGTGGGCGGCCAGTGCTGCCGCGAAAATTTCGGCGGGCTCGGGAAGTCTGCCAGCGCCCGAATCGTTGCCTGTCAGGCGACCGGAGGCCGGATCAAGAATGACCGTTCCGCGACTTCGCAGGGTGGCCACGTTGGCAACGGTCGCCGGGTGCTGCCACATCTCGGTGTGCATGGCAGGTGCCATCAGGATCGGGCAGCTGGCCATGAGTAGGGTCCCGGTGAGAAGGTCGGAGGCCATCCCCGCGGCCGACTTCGCGAGCAGGTCCGCCGTGGCCGGCGCGATGACCACCAGGTCAGCGAGCTGCCCCAACCGGACGTGGTTGACCTTGTCGACGTCGTCGAACACGCTGTTGCTGACTGGATTGCCGGACAGGGCCTCCCACGTGGCGGTCCCCACGAACCGGGTGGCAGCGTCGGTGGGGATCACCGTGACGTTGTGCCCTGCCTCAGTAAAAAGTCGGAGGAGGGAAGCCACCTTATAGGCGGCGATCCCTCCCCCGACTCCCAGAATTATGCGCACGTGATTAGCAGCTGGCTAAAGCTACTGCTCGGTCGATTCGACCGGCGTGGCGACGAGCATGCCCTCGTTGATTTCGCGCAGGGCGATCGAGAGTGGCTTCTCGTTCAGGCGGGTGTCGACCAGGGGGCCGACGTACTCGAACAGGCCCTCGTGAAGCTGGGAGTAGTACGCGTTGATCTGGCGGGCACGCTTGGCTCCGTAGATCACCAGGGCATACTTCGAGTCCGATGCCTCCAACAGGGAGTCAATCGGCGGGTTGATGATGCCTTCAGGCTGTGTAGACACAAATACTCCGTAAATGTTTCAGATTGTTGGTGAAACGATGGCTCGCGGACCGCGCGTCAGCGCTCCTGCGGGCTTAGTCCCATCAGTGATACAAGCTCGTCCGCTGCACGCTGAACACTGTCATTGACCACCGTGTGATCGAATTCAGGTTCCGCAGCAAGTTCTAGTTTAGCGGTTTCCAGCCGTTGCTGCTGCTCCTGCTCCGTTTCGGTGCCGCGGCCGACCAACCGACGCACCATTTCGTCCCAGCTCGGCGGGGTCAGAAACACAAAATTTGCTTCCGGCATCGACTCCTTGACCTGCCGTGCGCCCTGCAGATCGATCTCCAGCAGCACCGATTTTCCGTCCGCCATTGCCGCGTCGACGGTCCGGCGCAGTGTGCCGTACCGGTTCCGTCCATGGACCAGGGCCCATTCGAGCATTTGTCCTGACGCGACCAGGTCATCGAATTCCTCGTTGCTCACGAAGAAGTAGTGGACGCCGTCGAGCTCGCCGGGTCGTGCTGGCCGGGTGGTGGCGGAGACCGACAGCCAGACCTGTGGGTAGTTATCCCGAATGTACGTGGAGACGGTTCCCTTGCCGACGGCCGTCGGCCCGGCGAGTACTGTCAGCCGAGGCTGCGACACGTGGTTCCTCACTCACAGGAGTCCTTGGCGCGCCCCCGATCAGGGCGTTGGATCCTGCTTTGCTAGATGTTCGATCAATGCTTGTCGCTGGTGGACACCCAGCCCGCGCACGCGGCGCGTGGCGGCGATGCCGACGTCGTTCATGATGCCTGCTGCCCGCACTTCACCGACCCCGGGGAGAGCCTTCAGGAGGTCAAGGACTTTCAACCGGCTGACGGCTTCATCCTTGGACATCCCGTTGACCACTTCACTGACAGTGGTCTCACCGGTCTTCAGCTTCACCTTCAGTTCGGCCCTGACCGCGCGGGCGGCAGTGGCTTTCTCGCGCGCTTGCGTCCGTTCGGAGTCCGATAGCGGCTTCAAGCTCACAAGTGCTCCCCTGCAGTAGGCACCGTCCCGCGCTGATCGCTCGGGTAGATGCAAATTCTTGTGGAATGGGCTTGCACTGAACCTATCCGTAGTTGCGGCCGAAAATCAATTGCCGAGCTCGGCCAACGCCAGTTCCGCTGCCGCCCGCAACCTGCCATGGTCAGGACCCGCGGCGAGGATGCTGCGACTGGCACTGGCGAGGACCAGGGCTGAGGCCCCGCCAAAGGTGTCAATGATCTCTGCCCGCCCCGCGCCCTGGGCGCCGATCCCGGGTGCCAGAATCGGACCGTTCAGCTTGCCCAGTTCCAGGCCCAGCGTGCGCACTGCTGCACCGGCCGTGGCACCCACCACCAGGCCCACTGATCCAAGACCGACAGCGTCGCGGTTTTCCCACGCCGCAGCGTCGGCAATGATCCAGGCCACTGCATGGCCGATGGTGGCCCCGCCCGGGGCTCCGTCGGCTGGCCGGTCCCGGACCTGGGCGTGCTGGATGTCAGCGCCCTCCGGGTTGGAGGTCAGCGCGAGCACAAAGACCCCCCGACCGGTTTCTGCGGCCAGGTTCAAGGCAGGGCGCAGCGATTCAAACCCCAGGTACGGGTTCAGGGTGACCGCATCGGCGGCCAGGGCTGACCCGTCCCGCAACCAGGCGTCGGCGTAGGCGGCCATGGTCGAGCCGATGTCCCCGCGCTTCGCATCGGCGATCGTCAGCACTTCCCGGTCCGCAGCGTCAGCCAGCAGCCGTTCCAGGGCGGCCAGCCCCGCCGACCCGTGCCGTTCGAACAAGGCCACCTGCGGTTTCAGGATGCAGGCGGTCTCTCCCACCGCGTCGAGCACGGTCAGGGCGAAGCGTTCGCAGCCTGCGGCGTCGTCGGTCAGGCCCCACTCGCGCAGCAGAGCCGGGTGCGGGTCGATGCCGACGCACAGCTTGCCCCTGCTGCGCATCCGCTCCGCAAGCCGGACCCCGAAAGTCCCGTTACCGTGCGGCATCGCGGGCTTCGGTGGCCACCCGAAGGTTGGCGGCGTGTTCCTGGAGGCTGGTGACCGACCACTCGTAGGACCGCATGGCCTCGATGGCCTGCACCGCAGCACCGAATTCGGGCACCGTGGTGATCACCGGGAGGCCGTATGACGTCGCCGCGGCCCTGATCTCGTAGCCGTCGCCGCGGGCCTGCCCGCCGGTGGGGGTGTTGATGATCATGTCGATGGTGCCATCGGTGATCAGGTCGACCACCGTACCCTCACCGTGTTCCCCGGTGCCTTCGGCGATCTTGCGCACCGTGGTGGACTGGATACCGTTGCGGCGCAGCACATCGGCGGTGCCGCCAGTGGACAGAATCTCAAAGCCAAGATCCACCAGCCGTTTGACCGGCATGATGATCGAGCGTTTGTCCCGGTTGGCAACCGACACGAACACCCGGCCCTCGGTCGGCAGCGCCGCGTTGGCCGCCGACTGGCTCTTGGCGAAGGCGGTGTCGAAGTATTTGTCGATACCCATGACCTCGCCGGTGGACCGCATCTCGGGGCCGAGGAGTGAATCCACTACCGTGCCGTCGGGGGTGCGGAACCTGCTGAACGGCAGGACTGCTTCCTTCACCGAGACCGGGGCGTCCAGGGGGAGGTCCCCGCCGTCGCCGGTCGCTGGAAGCAGCCCATGCACGGACCGGAGGTCAGCGATCGACACTCCCGTGCCGATCAGCGCCGCGGCTTTGGCGAGCTGCACGCCGGTGGCCTTGGAAACGAACGGCACGGTGCGCGAGGCACGCGGGTTCGCTTCCAGAACGTAGAGCACATCGGAGGCCAACGCGAACTGGATGTTGATCAGCCCCCGGACCCCCACCCCTTCAGCGATGGCGAGGGTGGCTTCACGGACCCGGAGCAGGATATCGGCTCCGAGAGTGATCGGTGGCAGCACGCAGGCCGAGTCACCGGAGTGGATCCCCGCCTCTTCAATATGCTCCATGATGCCGCCGAGATACATGTCGGTACCGTCGTACAGGGCGTCGACGTCGATCTCGATGGCGTCTTCCAGGAACCTGTCGATCAGTACCGGATGTGCCTCGGTGATCTCGGTGGCGTTGGCGATATAGCGGGACAGGTTGGCCTCGTCGTAGACGATTTCCATGCCGCGGCCGCCCAGGACATAGGACGGGCGGACCAGCACCGGGTAGCCGATCTCGTCGGCGATCTTCTTGGAGTCCTCGAACGACACGGCGGTGCCGTTCTTGGGCGAAATCAACCCGGCCGCGTCGAGGACCCGGCTGAACGCGCCGCGGTGCTCGGCCAGGTCGATGGCTTCGGGGGACGTGCCCAGGATCGGGATGCCGGCGTCGGCCAGTTCCTGCGCGAGTTTCAGCGGGGTCTGCCCACCCAGCTGCACGAACACGCCCATCACGCCACCGGTGCGTTCCTCCGCCGCGATGACTTCGAGGACATCCTCGAGGGTCAGCGGCTCGAAGTACAGCCGGGTGGAAATGTCGTAGTCGGTGGACACGGTCTCAGGGTTGCAGTTGACCATCACCGTTTCGTAGCCGGCTTTGCGCAGCGCCATCGACGCGTGCACGCAGGAGTAGTCGAATTCGATGCCCTGGCCGATCCGGTTGGGCCCGGACCCCAGGATGATGATGGACGGCTGGGCGTGGGGGCCCACCTCGTCCTCCTCGTCGTAGGACGAGTAGTGGTAGGGAGTGTAGGCGGCAAATTCCGCGGCACACGTGTCGACGGTCTTGTAGACCGGGCGCACGCCGAGGGCGTGGCGGACTCCCCGCACTACTGCTTCGGGGGTGTGGGTCAGCGCGCCGATCTGCTCGTCGGAGAAGCCGTGCCGTTTGGCCAGCCGCAGCATGTCCTCGGTGAGCGCCGGTGCCTCCCGGACGGTCGCAGCCACCTCGTTGAGCAGGACCAGCTGGTCCAGGTACCAGGGGTCGATGCCAGTGGCCTGGTACAGCTCATCGATCGTGCCACCGCCCAGCAGTGCCTGCTGCACTTGGGCAAGGCGCTCCGTGGTGGGCCGCTTCGCAGCGGCGATGAGGGCCGGCACATCGATCTCGACCGACGTGTCAAAGGACAGCTGCGAGCCCTTCTGCTCCAGGGAGCGCAGTGCCTTCTGGAGTGCCTCGGTGAAGTTGCGGCCGATCGCCATCGCCTCGCCCACCGACTTCATGGTGGTGGTCAGGGTGGGGTCAGCTGCCGGGAACTTCTCGAACGCAAACCGGGGCACCTTGACCACTACGTAGTCGAGGGTCGGCTCAAAGGACGCCGGCGTCTTCTTGGTGATGTCGTTAGGGATCTCGTCCAGCGTGTAACCGAGGGAGAGCTTGGTGGCGATCTTCGCGATCGCGAAGCCGGTGGCCTTGGAGGCCAGGGCCGAGGACCGGGACACCCTCGGGTTCATTTCGATGACGACGATGCGGCCGGTATCCGGTTCGATGGCGAACTGGATGTTGCAGCCGCCGGTGTCGACGCCGACCTCACGGATGATGGCGATCGAAATGTCACGCAGCCGCTGGTATTCGCGGTCGGTGAGGGTCATCGCCGGGGCCACAGTGATGGAATCCCCGGTGTGGACGCCGACCGGGTCGAAGTTCTCGATGGAACAGACCACCACCACGTTGTCGTTCTTGTCGCGCATCATCTCGAGCTCGTACTCTTTCCAGCCGAGGATGCTTTCCTCCAGGAGGACCTCGGTGGTGGGACTGTACTGCAGTCCCTGGCCAACGATGCGGCGCAGGTCCTTCTCGTTGTAGGCCAGGCCCGAGCCGAGACCACCCATGGTGAAGGAGGGGCGCACCACCATCGGGTAGCCCAGGTCCTCGGCGGCCTCGAGCGCCCCGTCGATGGTGTGGATGATCATCGACCTGGCGGATTCTGCGCCGCAACGGGCGACGACTCCCTTGAACTTCTCGCGGTTCTCCCCCAGCTCGATGGCTGCAATGTTGGCGCCGATCAGTTCCACACCGTACTTGTCCAGTACACCGTTTTTGTCGAGTGCGATTGCAGCGTTGAGGGCGGTCTGGCCGCCGAGAGTGGGCAGGAGGGCGTCGGGGCGCTCCTTTTCGATGATCTTGGCGATCACCTCGGGGGTGATGGGTTCCACATAGGTGGCGTCGGCGAACTCCGGGTCGGTCATGATCGTAGCCGGGTTGGAGTTGACCAGGATGACCCGCAGGCCCTCCTCCTTCAGGACCCGCAGGGCCTGCGTTCCCGAATAGTCGAACTCCGCGGCCTGCCCGATCACGATGGGCCCCGAGCCGATGACCAGGACGCTTTTGAGGTCAGTTCTGCGTGGCATCTAGTGTGCTTCCTTATCGTTTGCGCCGTTGTCGGTCGCGCCGCTGCTCGGCTGGTCAGGGCTCGGCTGGTCGGTGGACCGTGTGTCACCCATCAGCTGGATGAACCGGTCAAAGAGGTACGCCGAATCGTGGGGCCCCGCTGCTGCCTCAGGGTGGTACTGGACGGAGAAGGCCGGCAGATCAAGGCAGGCAAGGCCCTCGACGACGTCGTCGTTGAGACTGATGTGGCTGACTTCGACCCTACCGAAGCGCCCCTCGGGCGCCTGGGTGGGACCATCGAGTGGAGCATCGACGGCGAAGCCGTGGTTCTGGGAGGTGATCTCCACCTTGCCGGTGCGCCGGTCCAGCACCGGCTGGTTGATGCCGCGGTGGCCGTACCGGAGCTTGTAGGTGCCGAACCCCAGGGCGCGCCCCAGGATCTGGTTTCCGAAGCAGATCCCGAAGAAGGGGATCCGCGCGTCGAGTACTTCCCGCAGCAGCGCGACCTGAGGGTCGGCAGTCGCAGGGTCGCCGGGCCCGTTGGACATGAACACGCCATCCGGTGACTCCCGGGCGACGTCGGCGAAAGTGGAGGTGGCGGGCAGCACCACCGTGCGCACCCCGCGCTGGGCGAAGTGCCTGGGGGTCATGGACTTGATCCCCAAATCCAGCGCGGCGACGGTGAACAGGGGCTCGCCCTCCCAGCCGTTGTCGGACGGTTCGACCACATAGCGGCTGGTGGCGCTGACTTCCTCGGCCAGCCGGGCGCCCTGCATCGGCTCCTGGCCGGCGACGAGCGCCAGCAACTCGGCATCGGAGCCGGCCGCAGCCGGCCCGGAGAAGATTCCCGCCTTCATGGCGCCGCGTTCGCGCAGGTGGCGGGTGACCGCCCGGGTGTCGACTCCCTGGATGCCGACGATGCCCTGGTCGCGGAGCTGACCATCGAGGCTCTGCTCAGACCGCCAATTGGAGGGTTTCCGGGCGGCGTCGCGCACAATGTAGCCGGCCACCCAAATGCGGCGGGACTCGGCGTCGGCGGCGTTGACACCCGTATTGCCGATGTGGGGTGCCGTCTGGACCACCAGTTGCCGGGCATAGGACGGGTCGGTGATGGTCTCCTGGTATCCGGTCATGCCGGTGGCGAAGACCGCCTCGCCAAGGGCGGTGCCCTCGGCCCCGTAGCTGCGGCCGCGGAAGATCCGGCCGTCCTCGAGCATCAGAACGGCAGCGCTTTCGGTTGCTGGCTGACTGGAATCTGTCACTGTGTGTCCTTCGTGGGGTTGTGAACCTGAGCCGGTGAGGTGCTGGGGGCTGCGGGGGCGAGGGCTGCGGCGGCGTCGAGGAGGCGGGTGCGGGCGGCTGCCTCACGGGTCCGGAATCCAGTGTCAACGGCTGTCCCGTTCAGGGTCCAGGTGAACACCACCAATCCGTCCTTCTCGACGAACTTGCCGGCCATCCCCCGGTCGAGGCGAACGCCGCGCAGGTCCGGCCGACTGATGAACAGGTCCCGGGCGCCACTGCGGACAATGAGGATTCCTTCGTCGTGGACACTGGCCGTGGCGTTGGATTTCACGCCAAGGCTGTGGACGGCGATCCGGTCGAGCCAGTCCCCCGCCGTCGTCGTGACCACGTACTGGCCGTTGGCCAGGTAAGCCGGGTCGCTGAGTGTTTCGGGCGCGGGCGACGGCGCCGCGATGTCGCTTTGCCGGGCCAGGCGGGCACGCCAGCCCAGGGCTCCAAGCGCGATGACGACGGCGATGGTGCCCAGTGAGATGGCGACGGGCATTAGCCAGTCCATGTGGATTCCTCAGCTGCAGTTGGGTGTGGGGTGTTCAGTTGGCCAGCCAGGACGGTTGGGTGGCCCCTGAAGAACGTGGCCTGCACGGCTCCAGGTAGTTCGGTGCCGGCGAATGGGCTGTTGCGGCCCATGGTGGACATTTTATCCGGATCGACCACCCAGCGTGCCTCAGGATCAACGAGTGTGACGTTAGCTGCCTCACCCTCGGCCAGCGGCCGTCCCTGCTGCTCCAGGCCGCCGATCGCTGCCGGAGTGCATGAGGTGACTCTGGCGAAGCCTTCCCAATCCATCAGGCCGGTGTTGATCATGGTGTGCTGCACCACCGAGAGCGCGGTTTCCAGTCCGGTCATGCCCATCGCTGCCTGCGCCCATTCGCAGTCCTTGTGCTCGGAAGGATGCGGGGCGTGATCGGTGCCGACGACGTCGATGGTGCCATCCGCGAGGGCCTCCCGCAGTGCCTGCACGTCCTCGCCGGTGCGGAGCGGCGGGTTCACCTTGTAGACCGGATTGTAGCTCCGGACCAGCTCGTCGGTGAGTAGCAGGTGGTGGGGGGTGACCTCGGCGGTCACCCTGATGCCGCGGGCCTTGGCCCAGCGGATAATTTCCACCGACCCGGCCGTCGACACGTGGCACACGTGGAGGCGTGAGCCCACGTGGTGGGCCAACAGGACGTCCCTGGCGATGATGCTTTCCTCGGCGACGGCGGGCCAGCCGGTCAGGCCGAGGACCGCGGAGACGGCGCCCTCGTTCATTTGGGCCCCCTCGGTCAGCCTTGGTTCCTGGGCGTGCTGGGCGATGACGCCGTCGAACGCCTTCACGTACTCCAGCGCGCGGCGCATCAGGACGGGGTCGCTGACGCAGACGCCGTCATCGGAGAAGACGCGAACCCGCGCCCGGGAGTCGGCCATGGCGCCAAGCTCGGCGAGCTGGGTACCACCGAGTCCCACGGTGACCGCACCGACCGGTCGTACTTCCACCCAGCCGGCGCGCCGGCCCAGGCTGTACACCTGTTCCACCACCCCGGCGGTGTCCGCGACGGGCGTGCTGTTGGCCATGGCGTGCACGGCGGTGAACCCGCCCCGGGCTGCCGCCCGGGTGCCGGTCTCGACGGTTTCGGCGTCCTCCCGGCCCGGTTCGCGGAGGTGGGTGTGAAGGTCCACGAGGCCGGGGAGGGCGATCAGGCCGTCGGCGTCGATCACCTCAGCACCAGCAGCTGAAAGTCCCGGGCCGACGCCAGCGATGATTCCGTCGGCAATCAGGAGGTCTGACCGGTCCCGGCCGAGCAGGGCTGCGCCGCGGATGAGATAGCGGGCCGTGGCTGGTGCGTTCATCGTGGGTTCTCCTGGGTGGATTCGGTGGTCGGCGACTGGTGGTCGTCGCCGGAGAGCAGCAGGTACAGGGCGGCCATCCTGACGGAGACCCCGTTGCGGACCTGGGCGAGGACTGTGGAGCGGGGCGAGTCGGCTGCCGCCGCCGATATTTCCAGGCCCCGGTTCATCGGCCCCGGGTGCATGATGACCGTGTGGTCCAGGCCGTGGGTGTCCAGGGCCGCCAGCCGGGCGTCGTCGAACCCCCACCGTCGTGAGTATTCGCGGGTGGAGGGGAAGAAGGCCGCGTTCATCCGTTCGGCCTGCAGCCGCAGCATCATCACCGCGTCCGGTCCGGCGGCCAGAGCCTCGTCCAGGTCGTAGGTGATCCGGCAGGGCCACCGTTCGGCACCGACCGGGACGAGGGTGGGCGGTGCGACCAGGGTGACCGACGCACCGAGGGTTTCCAGCAGCCACAGGTTCGAGCGGGCCACCCGGGAGTGCAGGACATCACCGACGATGGTGACAGCCATGCCCGCCAGGTCGGATCCGACCGATGGTACCCCCGAGACTTTCGCCCAGTGTCGCCGGAGAGTAAACGCGTCCAGCAGTGCCTGGGTGGGATGTTCATGCATCCCGTCCCCGGCGTTGATCACTGCTGCGTCGATCCAGTCGGACGTCGCCAGCCGGGCGGGGGCGCCGGACGCCCAGTGCCGGATGACTACGGCGTCGGCGGACATCGCTTCGAGGGTCTGGGCCGTGTCCTTGAGCGATTCGCCCTTGGACACCGAGGAGCCCTTGACGGCGAACGTGATGACGTCCGCCGAGAGTCGTTTGGCTGCGGCTTCGAAAGAGATTCGGGTGCGGGTGGAGTCCTCGAAGAAGAGGTTCACCACGGTGCGGCCGCGCAGCGCCGGAAGCTTCTTGATTTCCCGTTCACCGACCGCCGACATTTCCTCGGCTACGTCCAGGATGCGGATGGCGTCCCGCCGGGACAGGTCGCGGGTGGAGAGCAGGTGCCTCATGCGGGGCCCTCGATGACAACCTCGTTGATGGGCTCCCCGTCGACGGCGTCGATTTCCGCAAGATGGACCCTCACCTTCTCCGCCGAGGAGGTGGGAAGGTTCTTGCCCACATGGTCGGCGCGGATCGGCAACTCACGGTGGCCCCGGTCCACCAGGACCGCTAACCGGACCGCCCGCGGCCGGCCCAGATCCACGAGTGCGTCGAGGGCAGCCCGAATGGTCCGCCCGGAATACAGGACGTCATCGACGAGGACCACCACCTTATTGTCGATGCCCGACGGCGGCAACTGGGTTGGCAGCGGCGGCCGGGTGGGGTGGTGGCGCAGATCGTCCCTGAACATGGTGACATCGAGCTGGCCGACGATCGCGGTGGGGTCCAGTGGCGACCCGGTGGTCTGGTTTTCGGCGGCAGCGATTTTCCGGGCCAGGCGTTGGGCTAGCGGATAGCCACGACGGGGAATGCCCAGCAGCACCAGATCGGTGGTGCCCTTGTTGGCTTCCAGGATCTCGTGGGCGATGCGGGTTAGCGCTCGGTCAATATCGGCTTCGGCGAGAACGACACGCGAAAGAACACTCTCAGACTGAGGTGCGGGCATGGTCATTGGACGCTTCCTCCTTCCCCGCCTCACAGGACGGAATTTAAAGGTTGGTTGCGTTGTCAAAACTATCACAGCGCGCACCGCTCGCCCGGTGATGCTACCTTCTGTGACACTCCCTCCTGCGACGACATACCCTGTGAGAATGACGATGTCGGCGCCACCGCCCTGGGAATCACAGCAACCCGTTCAACCGATCTGGGACCGGACCGTGCACCGGGGGCCCGGCGTCGCCAATGTGCTGCTGGTGGTGATCGCAGCGCTGGTCCTCGTGCTGCTCGCCTGGTTCCTCAGCAGCAGCCTTGGCGGCGGCGCCCTGGTGTTATCCGGGATCCTCGCCCTGATCCCGCTGTCGATCTGTATTGCCGGACTGATGTGGATTGACCGCTGGGACCCTGAACCCCGCGGCGCCCTCTGGTTCGCGTTCCTGTGGGGTGCCGGAATTTCGGTGGTCGCAGCCCTGCTGCTGGGTAGCTATGTCACTGAGCTGCTGTCCCTGGCGTTGGCCTCCACCTCGCCCGATGTGATTGGGCCGGTGCTGCAGGCGCCACTCGTGGAGGAGATCGCCAAGGGGCTCGGTGTCCTGGTGCTCGTCTTCTCCCGGCGCAGCCATTTCGACGGGCCGGTGGACGGGATTGTGTACGCGGGGATGGTCGGAGCGGGCTTCGCCTTCACCGAGAACATCCTCTATTTCGGTGCCGCGGCACTGGACGGCGGCGGGCTGGGCGGACTGGTCTCCGTGTTCGTGATCAGGGGGCTGTTCTCGCCGTTCGCCCACGTCATGTTCACCGCGGCCCTGGGCGTGGTGCTCGGACTGGCAGTAGCCCGCAGCGGCACCCGCTACATTTTCCCGGCCTTCATCGTGGGCCTGGTGCCGGCGATCGCCGGGCACATGCTGTGGAACGGCGGTCTGCTGGTCCTGTTCACCGACTTTTTCGAGTTTTATTTTCTGATTCAGCTGCCCCTGTTTCTCGCTGCACTGGCCAGCATCGTGGCGCTGCGGCGAGCCGAGCGGCGGGTCACCGAAGACCGTCTCGGCGGCTATGCAGCAGCCGGCTGGTTCACGGCGCAGGAGGTTCACATGTTGGCCACCCGGGGTGGCCGGTCACAAGCCCTCGGGTGGGCACGGCGTTTCGGGCGGCAGCGCAGCATGAAGGCCTTCATCAGGGCCGCCACCCGGTTGGCCTTCACCCGGCAACGCATCATCGCCGGGCATGACCTGCAGCTCAACATCGAACGGGAACACCTGCTGCTGGCTGACGTCACCCGGCTCCGCCGCGAGTTGTTGACGACGGCGGCGGCCAACACCGGGGTCTGAGCCTCCGGGCGTCAGCCCCGAGGCTTCGGTGGTGCCGGGATGACCCAGCATTGTTGCCTAGGCGAGCAGCGTCGGCTTCAGCTGCTGCAGACGCCCCAGCAGGCCATTGACAAACGCTGGAGATTCGTCGGTGGAGAGCATTTTCGCGAGCTCCACCGCCTCACTGACCGCGACGCCGTCGGGCACGTCCGCGTTGTACAGCAGCTCCCAGGCGCCCACCCTGAGGATCATCCGATCCACGGCGGGCATCCGGTCCAGGGTCCAGCCCTGTGAGTAGGTGCCGAGGAACTCATCAATTTGCTCGCCCTGGGTCATGACGCCCTCGATGATGTCCACTGAATAGGGGGCAACCACCGTGTCGGTCTTTTCCCGACGGGCCTTGAGCGCTTCGAGCGGTGAAACGGCACGCTGCTCCGCTTCGAAAAGGATGTCCAGTGCCCGGCGTCGGGCTTTACTGCGGGCACTCACTCGTTGACGCGTCCCAGGTAATCGCCGGTGCGGGTATCAACCTTGACCTTGGTTCCGGTTTCCAGGAACAGCGGAACCTGGATGTCGTAGCCGGTTTCGACAGTGGCCGGCTTGGTGCCGCCGGTGGACCGGTCACCCTGCAGGCCGGGCTCGGTGTAGGTCACTTCGAGCACCACCGACGGCGGGAGCTCCACGTAGAGGGCGGACCCTTCGTGCATGGCGATGGTGACCATGAGGCTCTCCAGCATGAAGTTCTCGGCCTGACCGACAGTCTTGCCCGGAACGGTGAGCTGATCGTAATCTGACGTGTCCATGAACACGAAGTCTTCGCCGTCCTTGTACAGGTACTGGTAGTCACGACGGTCCACTGTGGCAGTTTCGATCTTCAGGCCAGCGTTGAAGGTCTTGTCGACTACCTTGCCCGAGAGGATGTTCCGCAGCTTGGTGCGCACAAACGCGCCGCCCTTGCCTGGCTTGACGTGCTGGAACTCGAGAACGTTCCACAGGTTGCCTTCAAGCTTCAGCACCGTGCCGTTTTTGATGTCGTTTGTGGTAGCCACAGAGTCTCTTTCGGGTAAAACAGCGACGTCCGGGCAGTAAGCATCCGGAGGCCACATGCGATGGGGTGGGAAAAGTCCAGAGCCCATTCTACCCTGTGGCGCACGAGGCGGCTGCGGCGGGTCTCGGTGGTGAGTTGCTGGGCGCTCCTACGAAGCGATTTCCTGGTACGCGGCGAACAGCAGCGACGTGTCGGGCACTTCCAGCATGCCGGGGCGGGCCAGGTCATCAAGGACCACAAAGCGCAGGAGGTCACCCCTGGACTTCTTGTCCCGGCGCATGCCGTCCAGCAGGGCAGCCCATCGGTCCCGGCGATATGTCACTGGCAGTTCAAGGAGTTCGAGGATACTGCGGTGGCGGTCGGCGGTTTCGTCGCTGAGCCTGCCAACCATCCGGGAGAGTTCCGCGGCGAACACCAGGCCCACTGAAACGGCTGCACCATGTCGCCAGGAGTACCGTTCGGCCAGTTCGATCGAGTGGCCGAGGGTGTGTCCGTAGTTGAGGAACTCCCGACGTCCGCTTTCCTTCAGGTCGGCTGACACGATCTCGGCCTTCACCGCGACCGCCCGTTCAATGAGTTCGCGCACCGTTGCCGAACCGCCGTCGGACACTGCTGCGGGATCTGCCTCAATCAGGTCGAGGATGCGCGGATCGGCGATGAAACCACATTTGACCACCTCGGCCATCCCGGTGAGCAGTTCGTTGCGGGGTAGCGTCGCGAGGGTGTCAAGATCGGCGAGGACAGCAGCGGGTGGGTGGAACGCGCCCACCAGGTTTTTGCCTTCGGCGGTGTTGATGCCGGTCTTGCCGCCCACGGCGGCGTCGACCATTCCCAGCAGGCTGGTGGGCAGGTGGACCACCTTCACGCCCCGCAACCAGGTGGCCGCGACGAAGCCCGCGAGGTCAGTCACGGCGCCGCCGCCCACAGCCACAACTGCGTCGGAGCGGGTGAAGTCGTTCTGGCCCAGGACCTGCCAGCAGAAAGCGGCGACCTGGATGTGTTTGCCTTCTTCGGCGTCGGGGATTTCGGCGGTCACGGCAGTGAATCCCGCGTCGGCGAGTTCGGCCCGCACGGTGTCGCCGGTGCTCCTGAGCGCACGCGGGTGAATCACCAGGACGCGGCGGACCCGCTCCCCCAGCACGGCTGGGAGCCGTTCCAGTAGCCCGTGCCCGATGACTACCTCGTAGTTCTCGGCCGCCTGGGTTCCGGTGACGTTGATGACGGTCGGCTCTTTGCTGACGGTCGGCTCGTTGGCCATGACTGTCCCTTCGTTGGTCTGCTCAGCTACGACTGGGTCAGCTGAAACTGTTGGATAAGCTCGGCGACGAGCTGGTCAATGGTGCGGCCCCGCGTATCAAGGACGCAGTCGGCCAGGAGTTCGTAGACGGGCCGTCGCTCCCGGTCCATCCGGAGCCAGGCCTCCACCGGATCGCCGGCGAGCAGCGGTCGGCTCCGGTCCCGGGTGATACGGCGACGCACTGTGGCCAGGTCTGCGTCGAGGAAGACTACCCGTGCTCCGGCGAGCAGCGTGCGGGTCCCCTCGTCCAGGACGGCTCCCCCACCGAGCGACACCACCTGGTGCTCCGGTGCATCGGTGAGCACCTCGGCAACCACCCGGGCCTCAAGGGTCCGGAAAGCCTGTTCACCCTGCTGGCTGAAGATGGTGCTGATCCGTCCGTGCCTTGCGACGATGAGCTGGTCGGTGTCGACGAAAGGCCAGCCGAGCCGGGCGGCGAGGCTCGCCCCGACCGCTGACTTACCGGTAGCCATCAACCCGATGAAGACCACCGGTCCGGCGCCGGGTGCTGCCACTAGGTCCCAGCCGAATTGAGCGAGGTGGGAATGGCCGCCAGGTACGCTGCCAGGTTGCGTGCCGTCTCCTGGACCGAGTCCCCACCGAACTTCTCGGTGACCGCTTCGGCGATGACCAGGGCCACCATGGCTTCGGCGACCACCCCGGCAGCGGGGACGGCGCAGACGTCGGACCGCTGGTGGTGGGCACGGGCAGCGTCACCAGTGCTGACATCAATGGTTCGGAGGGCTCGTGGCACGGTGGCGATGGGTTTCATGGCGGCACGGACCCGCAGCGTGTCGCCGATGCTCATCCCGCCCTCAATCCCGCCCGCGCGGTTGCTGGTCCGCTCGATCATGCCGGAGTCACCGCGAACAATCTCGTCGTGGGCTTTTGATCCGCGTCGCGCGGCGGTAAGGAACCCATCGCCGACCTCGACGCCCTTGATGGCCTGAATGCCCATCAGCGCGGCCGCGAGACGGGAGTCGAGCCGCCGGTCCCAGTGGACGTAGCTGCCAAGTCCCGGGGGCAGTCCGTAGACCACCACCTCCACCACCCCACCGAGTGTTTCACCCTCTTTATGGGCGGCGTCCACCTCGGACACCATCGCGAGAGAGGTCTCGCGGTCGAAGCACCGCAGTGGATCAAGGTCCAGGGCGATCACGTCGGTTGGTCGCGGCAGGGGTGAGCCTTCGGGAACTGCCACCGAGGCGATCGCGACCGTGTGGCTGACCAGGGAGATACCAAGTGCGGACAGGAAGCGGGCGGCGACCTCGCCCAGCGCAACCCGGGCGGCGGTCTCCCGCGCGCTGGCCCGTTCCAGGACGGGCCGAGCCTCGTCGAAGCCGTACTTCTGCATTCCGGTGAAGTCCGCGTGTCCCGGGCGGGGGCGGGTCAGTGGTGCGTTCCGGGCGAGTTCGGACAGCTCAGCGGGGTCCACCGGGTCGGCTGACATGATCTGGTCCCACTTGGGCCACTCGGTGTTGCCCACCTGAACCGCCACGGGCCCACCCTGGGTCAGCCCGTGCCGGACGCCGCCAATGATGCTGACCTGATCCTGCTCAAACTTCATGCGGGCACCGCGGCCATAGCCAAGCCGCCTACGGGCCAGCGCGGCCTGGATGTCACTGCTCGTGATCTCCACGCCTGCAGGCATTCCTTCAATAATTCCCACCAGTGCCGGTCCGTGGGATTCTCCGGCAGTTAACCAACGCAACATGCCTCCAATCCTGCCACGGTGGCGCCGCTGTTTCAGCGCGGGGGCGCTCCGACTGCGTCACACATGACTTTTAGGACCGGTAAATCGTCGGTGAAAGCACCACCGGAGAACAGCCTGACCTGCTCCACCGCCTGATAGATCAGCATCTCCAGTCCCGGCACGATCGCCCCGCCTCGGGCCTGCCAGACGTCAGCAAGGGGACTCGGCCACGGGTCATAGGCGACATCCAGGAGCACCGGCGGGACCCCGGTGGGTCCTCCTGGAGCGCTGGATAGTTCCTGGGCGAGCGAATCGGCCCCGTGCGGGGGAAGAGTGGAGATCGCGACGTCGGCGTGTTGCAGACCCCCGACGGCGACGGTCCACCCGCAGATAGCGACATCGAGTCCGAGGGACCGTCCCAGGGCCTCCAGGGGCGCAGCACGAACAGGTGACCGGACAAAGACCGAGGCCCGGGAGGCACCCAGTTCCTGCAGTGCGGCCAGTGAGGCGGCAGCGGTACCGCCACCACCGAGGATCACTGCAGCCTGGGGCGGTTCACGGACTCCGCCGTGCCTGAGAGCACCCACGATGCCTGCCACGTCCGTGTTGTGACCGGTCAGGATGCGGTCTCCCCCCGCGCCGTCGACAGTAACGGTGTTGAGCACACCCAACGTCGCTGCGTGCCCACTGACCAGGTCGACCAGGTCGACCATCGCTGCCTTGTGTGGCATGGTCACCGACAGCCCCCGCCAGTCGTCAGCAGTCCGCACCTGGTCGACAAACGACTGGAGGTCTTCGGGCGTTACCTCGATGGCCTCATAGCTGCACTCGAACCCCAGGAGCCGATAGGCGGCCCGGTGCAGTGCAGGCGACTTGGAGTGCCCAATCGGTGACCCAATCACCGCGGCCCTCAGCGGCTGCCGGGGACGGGCGGTGCTGGCGGCGGCGTGCGCCGACGGATTCACCTAGCTGCACCGACCGGGGTTGTCCGCGCACCAGGCCTGGTATTCAGCGACATAGACGGCGTGTTCGGCGAGGGTTTCCGAGAACTTCGTTTCACCCGTGTCGAGATCCACGGTGACCCAGTAATAGAAGGGCACGTCCGCGGGATTCACGGCGGCGTCGATGGCTTCGGCCCCGGGAGACCCGATTGGCCCCACTGGCAGACCCGGGTTGGCGAAGGTGTTGTACGGGTTGGACTCGTCGGCGCGTTCTTCTTCCGTGAAGTCGAAGCTGCGGCGGTCCAGTCCATAGGTGACGGTGGCGTCCGACTGGATCAGCCCGTTGGTCTCGGTGTTGTTCTCCCCGAGACGATTCTCGATAGCCCCGGAAACCGCAGCGTAGTCGGCTTCGCCAGCCTCGGCTTCGATGATGCTGCCGATGGTCAGAATCCTGAACTGCTCCTCCGGGTCCGTGACACCCGCGTCCTCAAGGAGGGCGAATGCGCCGTCGACCATTGTCTGGATCATCTCGGTTGCGGTGGCGTCGACATCGAACCGGTACTCCCCCGGAGCGAGGTATCCTTCAAGGCTCCGAGCGTCTTCGGGAAGCCCGAACTGGGTGGGATCGGCGGCCAATTCGTCGAACTCGGCCCGCTCGATGGCGGTCGAGTCGGCGAGAATGTCTAGTGTTTCCCCTTGCCGGAGTCCCTGGGCGACAGCCGCGTAGAGGACCTTGTTCGCTTCGACGTCCAGCAGTGCCAGTGCCGCACCCTCGGAGGACATCTGGTAGCTGAGTTCGTACTCGCCGGGCTGCACTTCCCGTCCGTCCGCCACCTGTTGCAGGGCGGAAACGAATTCGGAGCCGCTCGCGACAATGTCGACTGATTCCAGGCCGTTGCCAATGGCAAGTGGGCCCGCGCCCTCAGGCACCGTGAAGACCACGCTGCCCGCGCCGGGTCCGGGATAGTCAGCGATGTCGTCCAGGCCAAGGAGATCGCGCAGCATCAGGGATACGGCAACGACTACCCCGATGAATCCGAGGATGACCACCAGCATGACGATGGTGCGACGACGGCGACGACGCTGCCTGGCTTTCGACGGACGGCGGCCGCGGCGCTGGCCCGACCGGGGTTCGAAGAACTGTTCGACGGGTTCAACTGTTTCGTTGTGGGAACCCTCGTACACGCCGTCGTGCTGGGCATCGTCGGTGTGACGCTCCGGTTCGCTGTCGGCGGTCGGGAACTGGCGGTGGCTCACAGGTCCAGGTTCCTTTCGCGGCTGTTCTCCGTAATGTCCTGCTCCTTGTTAGGGGTCAGCGGATCCCCTGGTGGGGGGGTCCGCTTTCGCGCTGCGACCGGATCCCCCACATCCCGCATCTGTGACCTTTGCATATCCATGGCGTGCTGCAGAATTTCGACAGCTGCCACTTGATCTATCACCTTACGGTGATCGCGGGTGTCCAAGCCAGCTTGCCTCAGGGAACGATGCGCTGAAACGGTGCTCAGACGCTCGTCGATCAGCCGGACGCGGGCCGTGAGACCGGCCCGCTGGATGGCATTCGCCAGCTCCAGCGCATAGCCCCGGGCCATCTCGGCGGACGCCGACTCGGTGCCGCTCAGATTTCGCGGCAAACCCACGAACACCTGGACGGCCTCCCGTTCGGCAATCTCCCGGACCAGAATGTTGAGGTCCGATTTTTTCTTCAGATCACGTTTCATCGTCCGCACAGGGGTGGCGAGCAGCGACCCACTGTCGCTACTGGCTACCCCCACCCGGACCATTCCGACGTCGACGCCCATCTTGACGCCACGCGGGTAGTCCCCGGTGGAGGCTGAAGTGTCAGTCATCGCTGGTCGGGCGTGTGATCAGCGGGCCGCGACAGCGGACCGGATGGCGGTCAGGGCGGCCTCAATCTGCGCAGGATCGGAACCGCCGCCCTGGGCCACGTCGTCCTTACCGCCGCCACCGCCGCCGAGGATTCCAGCGGCGACGCGGACCAGCGCGCCAGCCTTCACTCCTGCGGCGCGGGCCTCCTCATTGGTCGCGACCAGGACAAGCGGGCGGTCGTTGCTGATTCCGGCGGTTGCCACCACTGCTGCACCGGATCCCAGCCGGCTTCTGAGGTCGAGGGCGAGAATCCGCAGGTCGTCGGCTCCGTTCACCGTCCCGGCGTCGTGCGCCAGGAGGCGGACGCCGTCGACGTCGATCGCGGAGCCCACCAGGGCCGCAGCCGACGCGCTGAGCGCTTCCTTACGCAGCCGTTCGAGTTCCTTTTCGGCGGTCTTGAGCTTCGCCAGGGTGGCTGCGAGCCGTTCCGGCAGCTGAGCTGACGGTACCTTGAGCATGTCCGACAGCTCGGTCACCAGGGCACGCTCTGCCGCGAGGTGGCGGAACGCGTCCATTCCGACGAACGCCTCAACGCGGCGGTTGCCTGAGCCGACCGACTGTTCACCCAGTAGGGTCAACGATCCGATGAGCGACGTCGACCCGACGTGGGTGCCCCCACAGAGTTCCCTGGACCAGTCACCGTCGATTTCGACCACCCGGACGGTGTCGCCGTAGGCTTCGCCGAACAGGGCGGTAGCGCCGAGCGCTTTCGCCTCGTCGAGCTTCATCAGCTTGGTTTCCACTGTGTGGTTGTTACGAATGGCGATATTGGAAACTTCTTCGATCTCCGACTTGGCGCTGGTGCTGATGCCTTCGCCCCAGGAGAAATCGAACCGCAGGTACCCGGCCTTGTTGAAGGAGCCGCGCTGCAGCGCTTCGGGGCCGAGGATCTGGTGGAGGGCGGCGTGCACGATGTGGGTACCCGAGTGGGCCTGCTCCCCGGCGTGACGGCGCTGCCGGTCCACGGCAGCCACCACGGGTGAGGTGACCGAGATGTCGCCTTCCCGCACGACTGCGCGGTGGACGCTGAGACCTTTGATGGGGCGTTGCACGTCGAGGACTTCCACCACGAAACCGTTGCCGGTGATGAGCCCGACGTCGGCGGCCTGGCCGCCTGCCTCGGCGTAGAACGGCGTCTGGTCCAGGATCAGGTCGATTTCCTCGCCCTGCGATGCCGCGGGCACGGCAACGCCGTCGCGGACAATCCCGGTGACGATGGATTCGGTGGTCAACTCGTCGTACCCGGTGAACACCGTCTGACCGCTGGCCAGCAACTCGGAGAAGACGGACAGATCGGCCTGGCCGGCCTTCTTCCCACGCGCGTCAGCCTGGGCACGCTGGCGTTGCTCGAGCATCAGTGACCGGAATCCGTCGGCGTCGACCGCGAGGCCAGCTTCCGCAGCCATTTCAAGGGTCAAATCGATGGGGAAGCCGAAGGTGTCATGGAGCGCGAAGGCGTCTTCGCCGGACAGTGGACGTCCCGCGGCCTTCGATTCCAGGACCGCGCCCTCAAGGCGGGCGGTACCGGAGGCAATGGTGCGCAAAAAGGCACGTTCCTCGGCGTAGGCGATCCGGCTGATCCGTTCGAAGTCCTTCTCCACCTCGGGGTAGGTGCCCTTCATCGCGTCACGGGACGCCGGCAGCAGTTCCGGGAGGCAGGCGCGTTCGACGCCGAGCAGACGCATGGCACGGACGGCCCGCCGGATCAGGCGGCGCAACACGTACCCGCGCCCTTCGTTGGAGGGGGTCACGCCGTCGGCAATCAGCATCAGGGCTGACCGGATGTGGTCGGCCACGACCCGCATGCGGACGTCATCGGTGTGGTGCGGGTCCGTGTCGGACTCGGCGCTGGTGTAGGTCTTGCCCGAGAGTTCCGCGGCGCGGTCCAGCACCGGACGCACCTGGTCGGTCTCGTACATGTTCTCGACACCCTGCAACACCATGGCGAGACGCTCAAGACCGAGCCCGGTGTCGATGTTCTTGGCCGGCAGTTCGCCGGCGATGTCGAAATCTTCCTTGCTGCGGACAGCCGACAGCTGGTACTGCATGAATACCAGGTTCCAGATTTCGATGTACCGCGGTGAGTCGGTGGCCGGTCCGCCAGCAATGCCGTATTCGGGGCCCCGGTCGTAGAAGATTTCCGAGCAGGGTCCACCGGGCCCCGGCTGCCCGGTGCTCCAGTAGTTTTCCGCTTCGCCGAGCTTCTGGATACGTTCGGTCGGGATACCGACCTCATCGCGCCAGATGGCCAGGGCCTCGTCGTCGTCCTGGTAGACGGTAACCCAGAGACGATCGGGGTCCAGGCCGAAGCCTCCCGCCTCGAGAGGGGAGGTCAGGAGCTCCCACGCCATCGGAATGGCGCCTTCCTTGAAATAGTCGCCGAAGGAGAAGTTGCCGCACATCTGGAAGAACGTTCCGTGGCGGGCGGTCTTGCCCACTTCTTCAATGTCGCCGGTCCTGATGCACTTCTGGATGCTGGTGGCCCGGTCGAAGGGGGCCTTCTCACGCGCCGTCAAGTACGGGATGAAAGGAACCATTCCGGCGATGTTGAAGAGCAGCGACGGGTCGGTCGATACCAGCGACGCCGACGGCACCACTGTGTGTCCCTTGCCCTCGAAAAACGCGAGCCAGCGCCGTGCAATCTCATGGGATTTCATTGAAGCTTTCAGTCCTTATGATTTTTTTCAGGGCCAGAATCCTGTGGGTCGTACCCCAGTGAAGGCGACGGGACGGGCTGGCTGGCAGCCCTGGTCCGGTTACTGGCCGGGACGGTCCGGGCGTACTTCGGCGGGGTCGACACCGAGGGCGGCGCGGAGGTCGGATTCGCGCTCCTGCATTCCTGTCCGCAGCGCATCAGCGAAGTTGGCGACACTATCGCTGACTTCGCCCATGGCACGGTTCAACCCGGCCGGCCCGTAGCTGTCGGCCACTGAGGTGAGTTTCCGTACGGCGATGACGCCAATGGCCACTCCGGCGCCCATCCAAATGACTCGCATGATCATGGTGTTTTTCATCGTGTCCTTAACGGCTGCGGCGGCGGGGAGCTGGCTTGCCTCGACCAGCCAGAGCGGTCCGTACCCCATAGGAGAACGCGGCAACCTTGATCAGCGGCGCGCCGACGGTAGCGGCGATCAGCGATGACAGGGCCGAAAGGTTGGCGGTTGCGTCGGAGACGTTGGAAGTGATTCCGTCGACATTCTTCAGCTGCTGATGCGTGGTGGTGACGGTGCTGGTCACTTCCTCGATCAGGGGTGTGGTTTCGTTGCTGACGCTCCTGATGGTGGTCCGCAATTCGTCAAACACTTTGCCCAGCTTCCACACCGGGATAGCGAGCAGTGCGACCAGCACCGCGAACACACCGGCCGCGATGAGACCGGCGATATCTCCACCAGACATGGATCGTGTCTCCTTTTTTGAATCAGGTAGGCCGTCTGCGCGTGGATAGCCCAGCGGCGATAACTTACCTATGTACCTTACCTACTCAAAGGCCCGCGGCGTGTGCCGCGGGCCTTTGAGCGCCGGTCCTTGCTGTGAAAGCTAAGGAACTAGCGTGCGTAGTACTCCACCACGAGCTGCTCTTCGCAGGTCACGGGGACCTCGGAGCGCTTGGGGCGGCGCACCAGGCGGGCCTGGAGCTTGTCCAGCTGGACCTCCAGGTAGCCGGGTACTGCGGGCAGCACATCGCGGTGCGCGCCTGCGGCGGCAACCTGCAGTGGGTCGAGGACCTCACTGCGCGGGTGTACGTGAATGAGCTGTCCTTCGGCGACGCGGTAGGACGGGCGGTCAACGCGTGAACCGTCGACCATGATGTGACGGTGAACAACGAGCTGGCGAGCCTGCGCGCTGGTGCGGGCGAAGCCGGCGCGGAGCACCAGGGCATCGAGACGCATTTCGAGCAGTTCAATCAGGTTCTCACCGGTCAGCCCCTTGGTGCGGCGTGCTTCTTCGAAGACCCGGGTCATCTGGGCTTCGCGGATGCCGTACTGGGCGCGCAGACGCTGCTTTTCGCGCAACCGTACAGCGTAGTCGCTGTCCTGCTTGCGGCGGGCGCGTCCGTGCTGGCCGGGCGCGTACGGCCGGCGTTCCAGATACTTTTCGGCCTTAGGGGTCAAAGCAATGCCGAGGGCACGCGAAATGCGAACCTTGCGGCGGGCACGTGTGTTGTTAGCCACGAATACCTTCCATTATTTTTGCGGCAAAGTTGCGCTGCTGCCCCATCGGTTTCCCGGTTGAGCGACAGGCACTTTCAGTGTCGCTGGCCTCCACTTGCGGAGAGCCGGGAGTAGCCGCTTCCCGGTACTACAGTTCGCAGTGCGCGCAGCCCTGCCTCGAAGAGACCCGCCGGAGCGGGCCATACCTGAATGAATCAAACCTTCGATGGTGGGTTGCGCAGAACGCGACTTGCCAGTCAACCGTCAATCCTAGCAGTGCCGCGGGCGGACAGCTGAATCACTCACCGCGGATGATCCGCCGCAGACGGGCGAGCCTGGAACCGATGTCCCGTTCGGCCCCACGATCGGTGGGCTGGTAATAATTGTGGCCGGTCAGATCATCCGGTGCATACTGCTGCGCGGCGATGCCGTGCGGCTCGTCGTGGGAGTAGAGGTAGCCGCTGCCGTGCCCCAGTTGTTTGGCCCCCGGGTAGTGGGCGTCCCGCAGGTGTTGCGGAATGCCCTGCCCCCGACCGGCGCGCACATCGGCGACGGCTGCGTTGATTCCGTTGTACGAAGCATTGGATTTGGGTGCGGTGGCGATGTGCACCACGGCCTGGGCCAGGATGATCCGGCCCTCGGGCATGCCAATCAACGCAACGGCCTGTGCTGCAGCGACGGCTGTTTGCAGGGCGGTCGGATCGGCCATGCCGACGTCCTCGGCAGCCGAAATCATCAGTCTTCGCGCCACGAAGCGAGGGTCCTCCCCCGCCTCCAGCATTTTCGCCAGATAATGCAACGCCGCATCGACGTCGGACCCCCTCAACGATTTGATGAAGGCACTGGCGACGTCATAGTGCTGGTCCCCGGCACGGTCGTAGCGCAGGGCAGCCACGTCGACTGCCTTCTCGGCATGGTCGAGCTCCACCAGCACCGGCTTCCCGGGCTCGTCAGAGGCCGAGTGGGCCACCCCGGCTGCTGCTTCGAGGGCGGTCAGTCCGCGGCGCGCATCACCTGCGGCCAGCCGGACCAGGTGTTCCAGGGCGTCGTCGCTTACCCGGACCGACCCGTCGAGGCCCCGCGGGTCATTCACTGCGCGGGTCAGGAGATCGGCAATGTCCGCCTCGGTGAGAGGTTTCAGGGTTTGCAGCAGAGACCGGGAGAGCAGGGGTGACACCACGGAGAAAGAGGGATTCTCGGTCGTGGCGGCGATCAGCACGACCCAGCGGTTCTCGACGCCCGGCAGCAGGGCGTCCTGTTGTGCCTTGTTGAAGCGGTGGATCTCGTCCAGGAACAGGACGGTGGTGGTGCGGTGCAGGTCGCGGGCAGTGAGGGCCTCATCCATGACCCGGCGGACGTCCTTCACCCCGGCGGTGATGGCCGACAGCTCAACGAAGGTCCGTCCTCGACCCCGTGCAATCACATGCGCAAGGGTGGTTTTTCCGGTGCCTGGCGGCCCCCAGAGGATCACTGAGGATGGTCCGGCCGGACCGGAACGGTCGGCGTCGCCTGCCAGGGTGCTCAGCGGCGACCCTGGGCCGAGAAGGTGTTGCTGGCCCACCACTTCATCAATTGAGCGCGGCCGCATCCTGACGGCCAGGGGGCTGCGGTGGCGTTCGGCACTGGTGGCGCTGTGGCTGGGGACATCGTCATCGTCGTCCGACCCGTACGCCGCGCTGAATAGATCATTCACACAGCCAAGGCTACTGTGAAGCACTGACGGTCGGGCCATCGGTAGCAGGCCCGAGTTGGGCACGACCAGACGCAGAAGATACGGAGACGCTTGTGGGATCACCGCGCCAGGTGCTGGTGTCACCCGAGCGGCTTCCCGGCTGGGTGGAGCGGTTCAGTGCGGGAAACGGCGGTTTGGCTCCGACTGACGGGCTCGACGACGAGATCCGGGCCCGCGGCGCACTCCTACTCCGCGGCGCCAACGGCTGCCTGGCTGTGCTCAACCCGCCAGGGGAGTCCGCCGGGGGTGGCCCGGGAGGTCCAACTGTCGATGACCTCGTCGCCGCGGCCACCAGGCAGCGCCTCATTGGACTGGTCCTGGTACGCCGGGGCGGCTATGCGGTGGGTGTTGCCGAGCACGGCAAGCTGGTGGCGTCGAAGACCGGCACCAAATATGTCCAGTCCCGGACCGCAGCTGGCGGCTGGTCGCAGCAGCGCTTCGCGCGGCGGCGGGCCAACCAGGCGGCCGGGTTGGCCGATGCAGCAGCAGTTCATGCGGCGCGGCTGTTCGCTGAGCACAGTCCTGACAGCCTGCAGTTGGGCGGAGACCGGACCCTGGCCAGTGAAACCCTGGCGAACCCGGTCCTGCGCAACTATCGGGCGCTGCCGCAGCAGGCATTCCTGGTGGTGCCCGATCCTCGGCTCGACATCCTCAAGCAGGCGGCAGCAGACGCCCGCTCGATCAGGATCACCATCACCGACCCGTGACGTCGGCGCCGGCTGCCGCGCCGGATGCTGTGCCGAATGCTGCGCCGGTTCAGGTGCCGGTTCAGGTGCCGGTCGCCTGACTTACCGGCGTTCGTCAACCGCGCGTTGGGCGGCTTCGCGGAGCCGGACGACAGCCTGATCGGGATCGTCGGCACCGTACACCGCGGAGCCTGCGACGAAAACTGTTGCCCCGGCGTCGGCCGCCCTGAGGATGGTGTCCTCAGTGATGCCACCGTCCACCTGCAGTGCCACCGGCAGACCGCTCCCCCTGATCGCTTCGGCCGCCCGCCGGATTTTCGGCAGCATGACATCGAGGAACGGCTGGCCACCGAACCCGGGCTCGACCGTCATGATCAGTAGGAGGTCCAGTTCGCCCAGCAGGTCGAGGTACGGTTCGACGGGTGTTGCCGGGCGCAGCGCCATTCCTGCCTTGGAGCCGATGCTGCGCAGCTCGCGGGCCAACCGGATCGGCGCCGCCGCTGCTTCGGCATGGAACGTCACCGAGGCTGCGCCGAGTTCGGCGTAGCCGGGAGCCCACCGGTCGGCGTCATCGATCATGAGGTGCACGTCCAGCGGAAGGTCACTGACCTCCTGGATCCGTTTGACCACCGGAAGGCCGAGGGTCAGGTTGGGGACGAAACTGTTGTCCATGACGTCCACATGCACTGCATCAGCTGAGGCAATACGTGCGAGCTCGGCCTGCAGGTTGGCGAAGTCAGCGGACAGGATGCTCGGGTTGATACAACAGGCGGTCATGGCGCTCCTTGGCTGCGGCGGGGTGGAGGGTGGTTTTATGCGGTCCGGCGAATCAGGGCCAGATACATCGCATCCGTGCCATGCACGTGTGGCCAGAGCTGGGCTGTTGACTCGTGGCCCGCGGCCAGCGAACCGGTGAGGCTGACGTCGTCCAGGACCGCCCCCGCGTCGAGGAGTTCGACGTCGTCACGGCGGCGCAGGCAATCCTGGACCACTGCCGAGGTCTCGGCCGGGTGCGGGGAACAGGTCACGTAGGCGACAACTCCCCCGGGTCGAACGGCCGTCAGCGCGGCGGCCAGGAGTTCACGCTGCAGCGTTCCGAGTCCGGCGATATCGGAGGGCTTACGCCGCCAGCGGGCTTCCGGGCGTCGGCGCAATGCCCCGAGTCCGGTGCAGGGCGCGTCCACCAGTACCCGGTCAAAGGTGTCAGGGAAATCCTCGGCGACGGTGCGGCCGTCGCCGACCCGCACTGTCCAGACCGCAGGGTTGAGCGGCCGGAGCGCCTGCCGCACCAGCTGAGCCCGGTGCTCCAACGGCTCGTTGGCCACCAGCGTGTTGCCCCGCTGCTGTGCCAGGGCACCCAGCAGCGCCGATTTTCCGCCGGGTCCAGCGCACAGGTCCAGCCACTGTTCGGAGCGGCCGGCGGTACCAGGTCTCACCGACCGCGCGTCCTCTTCGGCAGCTTCAGGTCCCCCTGCTTCCGGCCCCACTGGCTCCAGCTGTACTGGCTCCAGCTGCACTGCCGCGAGGGCACGGGCAACCAACTGGGATCCGGCATCCTGGACCCGGGTGGTGCCGGTCCTGATGCTTTCCAGACGCCCGACGTCGCCAGCTGAGAACAGTGCCGATCCTTCGGCCAGCTCTCCAGGAACAGCTCCGGCCTCGAACGCCTCGTCGAGGGACCCCAGCCCGGGGAGGGCCAGGAGGTTAACAACCGGTGCCGCATTGTTCGCGGCGAGCAGTGCTTCAATCTCTGACACGTCCCGGCCGTGATCGACGAGGGCCTGCCGAAGCGCCCGGACAATCCATTCCGGGTGGCTGTGGGTCAGTGAGCTGACTTTGGTGGCATCAGTCACACCGGCGGTGAGTTCTGCTGTCCACTCCTCGAGGGATTTCGACGAAACCCGCCGCAGCACTGCATTGATCAGGGCCGACGGTCCTGCACCAATGACGGCGCGGGCCAGGCCGACGGTCTGGTCCAGGGCAGCATGAGCGGGGACCCGCATGGCGAGCAGCTGGTGGGTGCCAATCCGCAGCGCATCGAGGATGGCCGGATCGAGCTTCTCCAGGGGGCGGTCAACGCACTTCGCCAACACTGCGTCATACGTACCCTGACCACGCAACGCTCCGTACGCCAGTTCAGTGGCAAAGCCTGCGTCACGCTTGTCCAGCTTGTGCTTCCGGATGCTGACCGGCAGCACCAGGTTGGCGTAGGCGTCGTCGGCGGCGACGGCGCGCAGCACCTCGAACGCGACCAGTCGTGCCGGATCGGCGCGTCGTGTCCGTTCCGACGGTGCGGCAGTAGAGAACCCGCGTGGCTCAGACCTGTTCCGTTCCCGTCCGGCCGCATTACGACGACGATCCGGGCCGCCCGCTTTGCCCTGCCCTGGATTGCTCACGAAAATAACCTCGTCACGAAAAAACCAGCTCTCCTTGTTGAAGGGCGCCGCGCGCCCAGTCCTGTGCCCGCATCATCTTTTTCCCGGCAGGCTGGATATCACCCAGGACCACGGGACTGGAGCCCGTTCCGACCAGCACGGCAGTCCCGGCCATCGTCACTTCGCCCGGGGTGAGCGCCGCAACGGCGTCTTCCCCCGACTCAGGACTGTCGACCCACGGCGATACCGGCCCCACCTTCACCCGCTGATCACCTAACTGGGTCCAGGCGCCCGGCTCGGGGGTCACACCATTGATCAGTCGGCGGACGGCAAGAGCCGGCCGGCTCCAGTCCACCCGGGCGTCGTCAATGGTGAGTTTGGGTGCCAGGCTGACATCTCCCTGCTGGGGAACTGCCACGGCCCGGCCAGCCGCAATGGCTGAGAGGGTCTGGACCAGCAGGACGGCGCCGCTGTGGGCTAGCCGTTCCAGCAACTCGCCACTGGTGTCGCTGGGTCGGACCGTTTCGGTCATGGTGCCGAAAACCGGGCCCGTGTCCAGGCCCGCCTCCAGACGGAAGGTGGAGGCGCCCGTGATTTCGTCACCGGCCATGACTGAGTGCTGCACCGGGGCGGCGCCCCGCCAGGCCGGCAGCAGCGAAAAATGAAGGTTGATCCAGCCGTGCTCCGGCAGATCCAGCGCTGGCTGCGGAACCAATCCGCCGTAGGCAACGATCGCTGCGACCGCGATGTTGAAGTCAGCAAGCTGTGCGGTGACTGCGCCGTCAATCCGGTTGGCGCGGATGATAGGGAGATTCAGTTCCGCCGCCCGGGTGGCCACCGGGCTGGGCGTCATGATCCGTTTGCGGCCCAATGGCGCGTCTTCACGTGTCAGCACGGCGACGACGTCGAACCCGGCAGCCACCAGCGCGTCAAGGGAGGGCACCGCCACGGCAGGAGTACCGGCGAAGAGGACTCTCATGCTCGTCTGGTCCCACTCTGGCGCGAGCCGGTGGTAGGGCGGGCGGCTGACACGCCGAGCCCGAAGCTGGATCCGAGTGACTGTGACCGGTCCCGCGTGGTCTGGTCGGCAACTGTGGAGTAGGCCGAGCTCCGGATGGCGCGCATCGCGGCCTTGCGGTGCTCCCCATCGAGGCGTTCGATGTACAGCGAGCCGTTGAGGTGGTCCGTCTCGTGCTGGAAGCAGCGGGCGAGCATACCGGTTCCCTCATAGGCGATGGCCGCCCCATGGATGTCCACGCCCGTCACCCTCGCCCAGCCCGCGCGCTGCAATGGGTAGCCGAGTCCCGGGATCGACAGGCAACCCTCCAACTCCTCGTCCCTGTTTTCGTTCTGGGTCTCGGCCTGGGCCTCAGCCTGGGTCTCGTTCTCGTCCTCGGCTTTCACCTCGAGGACAGGATTAACGACGTACCCGGAAACGTCGTCAATCCTGAAGGTGAAAACCCGCAGGCTTACCCCCACCTGGGGTGCTGCGAGCCCGGCGCCGTGCACGTCGTCCATGGTTTCCATCATGTCCGAAACCAGTCTGGCGAGTTCGGGTCCAAAATTGGTGACCTCGGCGGAGGGGGTTCTCAGTACCGGGTCGCCGATGATCCGAATGCTCAAGACGGCCATGCTCTCCGTGGTCCTAACGTTGCGAATACTTCACTGTGGGTCGATGCCATTCTAGGCGCGAACCTTGTCGACCTCAGCCGAAGGAAGGCTAACCGGCCATCCCGCTGGCCGTAGCGCCGACGGCGGGTACCGGCGGTGGTCCAATCGGCAGCAGTGCGCGGCCAGCCGCGGCGGCGTCGAGCCCCGCCTCCCAGGACCGGCGCAGGGCACAGAACCGGAACCAGTGCTCTTTCAGGACCTCGGGGTTGGCACGCATGGCACGCACCTCGGTCTTACCGATCGCGACGCCCAGCAGGATCAGCTCGTGGTCATACTTCCACGGCTCCCAGACACCCTTCTCGCCGTCGACCAAGCTTTCCTGAGCCTTCATGCCGGCCACCAGCTGCATCACCACCTTGTCATCCAGCGGCTTGACCTGCCCGTCACGGTCGGTGTTCTTGGTCTTGAAGTCGATCAGGCACATCCGTCCCCCAATCTCGGCCAGCAGATCAAGGGTCCCGGCGTAACCGACGTCCTCGTTCCAGACGGTCAGTTCGGCAGCGATCGGGCGGACCTGGTACAGGGTCCACCATTCGTCAAACCGATCAGCGAAGGCCTCTTCACCGTTCGCCGCCAGGGCAGCCCGGGCGGCGTCGACGTCGTGCGCCTGTTCCAGATCGCGAAGCGCCACCTGCTCGCAGTAGTAGTGCACCCGCGTGCCCCGTTCGGCCGCCTCGTCGCGGTACCGTTCCGCCGCGACGGATGCGTCCTTCACGATGGTCCGGAGTTGCGCCGGATTGCCCAGTGCCGCGGAGATGCGGGGATCGTTGGCGACGGCGTTGGCAGCCATGTAGCCGATCCACCCGTCCAGCGACGCGCCAGCCTGGGAGATCACCGTGGTGATCGAGGGGACGATCGGGCGGTCTTGGGTGGAACGGGCATACATGCGTCCGTGCTCTGTCGAGTGAGCCAGCAGCGGTTGTGTCATGCTTCCAGTCTGACACCGGATACTGACAATCGACATTTGGCGCGCTCTGGCGCTGCAGGACGCGGATTGGACGAACCCCATTTCCTCCTATAGAGTTTTTACTCGTTGGAAAACGACGAATAACCCTGCAAATCCAAGGATTTTCACCGGGTTGTGAATCATCACTCAACATGCGGACGTAGCTCAGCTGGCTAGAGCACCACCTTGCCAAGGTGGATGTCGCGGGTTCGAATCCCGTCGTCCGCTCGCAAGTCACTGTAGCTGTTGAAGTACGTTTCGGCAGTCCTGGTTTACTAGGCACGGTGGGGTGGCCGAGAGGCGAGGCAGCGGCCTGCAAAGCCGTATACGCGGGTTCGAATCCCGTCCCCACCTCCAGTACAGAGGTTTGCACCCATTTCGATGGGCGATTGGCGCAGCGGTAGCGCGCTTCCCTGACACGGAAGAGGTCACTGGTTCGATCCCAGTATCGCCCACTCAAAGCGGTTCCCGTGGTTTCTTCGGAATTCACCGGGTACCGCTTTTTCGCGGACGTAGCTCAGCTGGCTAGAGCACCACCTTGCCAAGGTGGATGTCGCGGGTTCGAATCCCGTCGTCCGCTCCACGCATTCCAACACCAGCCACCGGGGATCCCACCCGGTACCCGCCCCGTTCAGGGCTTAGCCCAGGGTCAGTGCAGCAGTTTCAGGCCCACCACACAGGCCACAATCCCGAGGACCAGCAGCACCTTGATGACGGACGCGGGTTCGCCGTCGAAAATCATCGCGTAGGCCACAGTCAGCGAGGCCCCGATCCCCACCCAGACCGCATAGGCGGTCCCGACGGGCAGGGTACGCATCGCCCAGGCCAGACCAATCATGCTGAGGGTCACCGCGACACCGAAAATAATTGAGGGGACTAACCGAGTGAAGCCCTCCGACTTTCCGAGGGCTGTGGCCCACACGGCTTCGAGTACGCCGGATACCACTAGAACAATCCATGCCATGACAGTCTCACTCCTGAAACGCCGTCTTGTCGCTGACCGGGTACGGCGCACCTCGTCCGGGTGCCATCTGGCTCGTTAAGGGTGTCACACCCCCGCTGAACGGGCAATCTGGGGAGGAAATACGCCAGGGGCGGACACCCAGCTGTTGCACAGGCTATGTCCTTGGAACTGCCATGTGATCGGCCTAAGATATTCGGCAGAGGGAACAACAGGTTCCCGGATCGAAAGGAGGTGCCTGTGTCTGTATTTGACGGGCTCAAAGGCAAGGCCGGGATGCTGAAGGAAAAGGCAACCGAGCTGGTGGGCGAAAACTCTGGAAAGATCAAGGACGGCATCGGTCACGCTGGCAACTTCGTTGACAGCAAGACCGGAGGCAAGTACGCCGACAAGATCGACAAGGTTCAGTCCAAAGCCTCCGAAATGGTCGATAAGACCGACCGCGGGGACACCAACCGGCCAGCTGGCCCCGGAACTCCCCCGGCCGTATAAGACCTACTGCTCGACAAGAAAGTGCCGGTCCTGCCGCGAGGCAGCACCGGCACTTTTTGCGTGCTGGGGGTCGGGCTAGACCTCGCTGCCCTGGCGTGCCAGGGCAGTCAGGCGTGACACCGCCCGGTGATACTTCTTCATGTAGCCACCGGTCATCATTTCCTCGGTGAAAAGCTGGTCGAAGGCTACGCCGCTAGCCAGGACGGGGATGTCCTTGTCATAGATCCTGTCCGCGAGGACGACGAAGCGGAGCGCCACCGCCTGCTCCGAAATGGTGGCCACCTGGTGCCAGGCAATGAAATCAACGCCATCGATCAGCTGACGGTACCGGCTTGGATGCACTCCGGACAGGTGTTTCACCAAATCGCTGAACGTATCCTCGGCGAGGATACCGTCCGGGCCGGCCTTGAGCTCGCGGACCCGGTCGTGCAGGCCGGATTCGCTGAAGGGGACAGGTGCCTCGGGAAGGCCGCGGTGGCGGTAATCCTCACCGTCAATCCGGAGCACGTCAAACTGGTCGGCGAGGACCTGGATTTCCCGCTGGAAATCCACCGCCGCAAAGCGCCCGTCCCCCAACGAACCCGGAAGGGTGTTGGAGGTCGCAGCGAGCTTGACCCCAGCGTCCGCCAATTCACGCATCAGGCGGGACATCAGGACCGTGTCGCCTGGATCGTCGAGTTCGAACTCGTCAATGCACACCAGCGCGTAACCGCTCAGGGCGTCGACGGCGCGGCGGAAGGACAGCGCCCCCACCAGGTTGGTGTACTCGACGAACGTGCCGAAGGCCTTCTTGCCGGCCGTTGCGTGCCACAGGGATGCCAGGAGGTGGGTCTTCCCGACACCGAAACCGCCGTCCAGGTAGATTCCGGCCCGCGCCGCTGGCTTCTTGGCGCCGAAGAGCTTCCGCAGGCCGGTCGGCTCCGGCTGGTTCACCATGTCGGCGAACTCTGACAACGCTTTGACGGCCGCAGCTTGCGATGGCTGCGCGGGGTCCGGACGGTAACTGTCGAAGGACACGTCACCGAAACGAGGGGACGGATAGAACCCGGTCAGGAGTTCGTCGACCGAAACTTTGGGGGTCCGCTGAGAGAGCTGCTCAATAGTTGCCACGGTAGGCAAGAATACGGCACTTTCGCCGGCCTTCGCGCCCTGCGAGAACCCCACAGCCCGCCGTTTGTGGCGTGCGGTGAACGCGCCGGAAATAAATGGGTGAACCCGTGGTTAGGCTAGTAGAGACCACAAGTTCGTCACGAGAAAGGCCAACGGATGTCAGTCGCAGCAGACCCCCACGAGAAGTTCGCTCACTATGCCCACCCGGAACGGCTCGTCTCCGCGGACTGGCTAGCCCAGAATCTCGACAACCCGTCAGTAGTGGTGGTGGAGTCTGATGAAGACGTGCTGCTCTATTCCACGGGCCATATCCCCGGTGCCGTCAAGGTCGACTGGCACACGGATCTGAACGATGAGGTTACCCGCGACTATGTTGACGGCGCCGCCTTTGCCCGGCTGATGTCAGCCAAGGGAATCACCAGGGATTCGACAGTCGTCATCTATGGCGACAAAAGCAACTGGTGGGCAGCTTACGCGCTCTGGGTTTTCAGCCTGTTCGGACACGAGGACGTCCGGCTGCTGGATGGCGGCCGCGACAAGTGGCTCGCTGAGGGTCGGCCCACCACCACCGAGGTGCCGGCGCCGCAGGCCGCCGACTATCCAGTGGTGGAACGCAATGACGCTCCGATCCGCGCCTACCTGAGCGACGTCCTCGGTCACCTGGGAAACCCGCTGATCGATGTCCGCTCGGTGGACGAATACACCGGCGCACGGACCCACATGCCCGCGTACCCCGAGGAAGGCGCGCTTCGCGGCGGCCATATCCCGACCGCGGCGTCCGTCCCGTGGGCTCGCGCCGCCGCCGAGGATGGCACCTTCAGAAGCCGGGCCGAACTCGACGCGATCTACCGGGATGAAGTGGGACTGAAGGATGACGACGACGTCGTCGCCTATTGCCGTATCGGCGAACGGTCCAGCCACACCTGGTTTGTCCTGTTCCACCTGCTGGGTTTCACCAAGGTACGCAACTACGACGGTTCGTGGACCGAGTGGGGCAACGCTGTGCGCGTCCCGATCGTCAAGGGTGAAGAGCGCGGCGAGGTTCCGGCGTCATGACCACTGGACTTCCCGTCAAGCTGAGTGAGATCGTCGAGGATTTTCAGGCGCTCGACGAACCTGACCGGTTGCAGCTGCTGCTCGAATTCTCCCAGGGACTTCCCGAGCTGCCCCAGCATCTGCAGGAGCATCCGGAACTGCTGGAACAGGTGGTCGAATGCCAGACTCCCCTGTTCCTCAGCGTCGACATCGACGACAGCCCCGAACAGATCGTGCACCTGTATTTCTCGGCTCCGCCGGAGGCTCCGACGACCCGCGGGTTCGCCGGGGTGCTGCAGGAAGGTCTGGACGGGCTCTCCTCTGCCGACATCCTTGCCGTGCCGGATGACGTCCCTGACCGGTTAGGACTCACCCGGGCCATCACGCCGCTGCGGATGCGCGGGATGACGGCCATGCTGGGGCGGATCAAACGCACCGTCAGGGCCGGGCAGACCAGCTAACCAGCTTGACCGGCCTGGACGGCAGGAGCTAGGCAGCCCAGTTCCGGCCTGTCAGTTCCGTACTGTCAGTTCCGAAACTGTCAGTTCCGGACGCCCGGCCGGGCACGGCCGTGGAGCACGGGGGCAAGCCAGTTGGCCACCGTCTGCTCCCATTTCATCGGGTCCACATTCCATTCCTTGGTGTGGCGGGCCCGGTGGAACCGCTCGAACGTGACAAACGCAGGGTTGCGTTCTGCGAGTTCAGCCGAGGCTCCTACCGGGACGAACTCATCGTCCTCGCTGTGGATGATGAGTGTGGGAATGGTCAGCTGCTCGGCCCGTGACACCCAGTCAAGGCTCTTCAGGTCGAGCGGCGCCGCGAGGCCCGTGGCTTTCCGGCCGGCACGGTTGGTCAGCAGCCACTGGCCCAGCCGGCCAATGGGTGCGGGGATGCGGTTGAGCTGGGCGTGATAGGCGAGTACCTCAATCCAGTTGACCACGGGACCGTCAAGCACCAGCGCCCTGATCCGTTGACGATGACCCGAGAGGTCAGCGGTCTGCAGGCAGATGGCACCACCCATTGACCACCCGAAAAGCACCACACCCTCGGCACCGTGCGCCACCGCGTAGTCGATCGCCGCCTCAACATCACGCCACTCGGTCATCCCGAGCCCGTACCTGCCATCGGCTGCGTGCGGGGCTTCGCCGTCGTTCCGGTACGAGGTCAACAGACTGGTCAGGCCCAATGACCTGGCCAGACGCACCGCCCGCAATCCTTCGCTCCGCTGCACTCCCCTGCCGTGGACCATGACCGCCCAATCCTTCGAGGCTTCCTCGGCGCGGATCAGCCAGGCCGGAGCTACTCCCCCGTCGACCGGGATGTCCACCTCTTCGTCAGCGAATCCAACCGCCGACGGCGAGGGAAAGACGGCTCCGCTCCACCAGCCGCGCGTCGCGCCGGCCAGGTCCCCTGAGTACACCGCCTCCACCTCGCGTTGCACGGTCCCTTCGCGCGGGACATAGGACAGGATCGCCCCGATCCGGGCGTGTCCAGCTCCACCGTCGAAGTAGAGACTGTAAGTCCCTTCGACGGTGGTGTCGTCATTCGCTGGGAGAATGACCTGCTGATTACCCCCGGTGCCGATCACCGCCAGGATGTCGAGGTTTTCGTCCCTGCCCCGGGCTGGAGTCACTACCTGACGCGCGAAATGCGCAGCAAGACCGGAGGTGCCAGCCGCAATCGTTGAGCCGACGGCACCGCCAATCCCTACCCCGAGCATGGTCCATTTGACCCAGGGGGCGGTGGCGGACTGCTCCGGCATGGTGGCGGAAAGTTTACGCATACCCCCATTCTTGCCTGAGAACAGGAGGATCGGCAGCACACAGGAGCGGGTGTCGTGCTGGGCGCTGTCCCCTGCACTAGGGTGCAACGCGTTGGAGCACTAGTCTTGGCTCATGTCCGAGACGATAGTGGTACTAACCGAAGAGAGCCTCAACGACGGCGACGCGAAGAACCTGTTGACCCTGGTGGGTGAGGAACAGGCCACGCTGCTCGTGTTGATCCCCGATGACCGGCACAAGAATGTGATGTCCGAGTTCTTCCATCATCTGAGCTTGCTGGAATTCGCTGACGCGTTCCGCGAACTGTCCCAGGGGCAGCCATCGGCCCAGGAGTCACGTGGGAGCGCCGAGGCGGCCCTCGAAGCTTCGCTGCGGGTGGCCGAGGCCCACGGCCTCACCGCCCACGGCGTCATTGCCACCGGGAACGCCGTCGAGGCAATGGTCGACGCCGTCACTGAGCACGGCGCACGGCAAGCCGTGGTCATCACCCGACCGCACGCCGTCGCCGATACCCTGCACACCGACTGGGCCAATCAGGCCCAGGACCGGCTGGGCGTGCCTGTGCTGCACCTCTACTCCGGTTCGGGATTTATCGGCGGTTCTTAGGCGTTGAAGGAAACATGAGCACAACAGAATCCAGCGATGTCCCTGTCCAGAAGACCGACGACGAATGGCGCACCGAGCTGACCAGCGAGGAATACCGGGTCCTTCGTCAGGCTGGCACAGAGCGGCCTTACACCGGCGAGTACTACGACACCAACACCAAGGGTGTCTACCAGTGCCGCGCCTGCGGGCACGAGCTCTTCACCAGCAATGAAAAATTCGATTCACATTGCGGGTGGCCGTCCTTCTGGGCACCCCTCGCCGAGAACACCGTCCGGTACCTGCATGATCATTCCATGGGGATGCAGCGCACCGAGGTCCGGTGTGCCAACTGCGACTCCCACCTCGGCCACCTGTTTGAAGGTGAGGGCTATGGCACCCCCACCGACCAGCGCTTCTGCATCAACTCGGTGTCCATGAAGCTGCTCGAACAGCCCTGAGCCACACCCGGGGAGGTCCAGCAGATCTGGGCCTCCCCGCCCGTGAGACCCGGCGATAAATTAGAATTGCTTATGCTTGATTAACTTTTGGATAAGTAAACCTTTTGGGTTGCTAGGCTGGCTGCCATGACCTCGACCACCATTGACACCAGCCTCGTCTCACCCGCCGGAGCCCCCGAGAGTTCGCCGGCCTGGCTCCAGCTCAAAGCCGCCGCTTCGGCCCTGCAACCGCTTCAGGTCAAGGACGGATCCGTCCCGGAGCCGTCGGACCATGCCGTGGCGTCCGAACTGGTCGACGCCATTGTCGAGGCCATCACGGCCCTGGCGCCGCTCTTCCCCCACGACGCCGGCTACCTCACGGCCCTCGTCAAGGACTTTCAGACGTGGCAGTCCACGGACTTCGGCGTACCCGATTTCCTGAGCTCGTTGCTGCAGTTCCAGCCGCAGGAGCACCGGGTCGACGGACTCCGACACCTGGTGGTATTCCCCATGTACACGCAGAACGGCAGCACCAGCCGGCTGGTCGAGGCAGTGCTCATTGAAGTCCTCTGGCCCGAGTTCATCGCTGAACTCGAGGCCGGGGAGTATTCCAACAAACTCTTCGTCCCCATCCGCTTCCTCGACTTCACCGCTGGATATGACACCAACTCGGCTGTCCTCTTCCCGGAGACCGTCGCCGTCAGCACCACACCGCAGTTCACCTGGGGCGCCATCTTCGCCGACCGCGAGGCGGCACGCTTCCGCCGGGTGGTCACCGCCGCAGCTGAAATCACCAAGCTGGAGCTGCCAGCCGAAGCCGCGGAACTCGTCGGGGATCAGCAACTGGCGGAGCGGACCTTCGTCATGTGGGACCTCATCCATGACCGCACCCACATGCGCGGCGACCTTCCGTTCGACCCGTTCATGATCAAACAACGCATGCCCTATTTCTTGTACTCGCTGGAGGAGCTGCGGTGCGACCTGACGGCGTTCCGTGAGTCAGTGAAAATCGCGCTCGACGAATCTGCCTCCGACGAGACCCGCAGGCATGCACGACTGGTGCAGTACGCGGTCATCTTCGACCGGATCTTCCGCTTCTCCATCACCGGCAGCAGGGTCCGGAACTACGACGGCCTGGGAGGCCAGCTCCTGTTCGCGTGGATGCACCAGCACCATGTACTGCACTGGACCGACACCCGTCTGAGCATCGACTGGGCGGAGGTTCCCGCCGTCGTCATCGCCCTCGGGGAGAAGATTGAGCACCTGTACTGGCGTTCCATTGACCGGCCCAAGACCGCCCACTGGCTTGCCGCCTATCAACTGGTCACCGAAACCGTCACGCCTCATCCGGCATCGGCCTGGGCCAAGGGTCCGGACGCCCTCGACCTGACCGGCCCACCTCGTGGATTGACTGATGCAGTACTCGACGACGAATTCCCGCTGTCGATGTTCTTCGAAGCCCTGGACCGCAAAATGAAACCCGTCATCGAGTCCACCGCTGGCATCACCGGGACCGCCGAGTGAGCAACGCGTCGCCAGCGCTCGACGGACTGACAGCGCTCCACGGACTGACAGTGGTCGTTGCCGGCGCCGCTGGCGCTTCGGGCGTCGCCTGCGCCACTTTGCTCAGCCGGCACGGGGCCACCGTGGTAGCTGTCGGATCACACGCCGGCCGGCTGGAGCAGGCGCTGGGCCATCTCGACGACGTCGACCGCCGGGTCTGTGATCTGGCCGATGCGCAGGCTGTCACCGAGCTTTGTCAGGCGCTCAGCGCTGACTACGAGTCACTCGATGGCCTCATTCATCTGGTGGGCGGCTGGCGCGGCGGCAAGGGAATCGCCGGGCAGACGGATGATGACTACGAACTGCTCCACACCAGCGTGCTCACCACCTTGCGGAACACCACCCGCGCCTTCTACCCCGCACTTCTCGCATCATCCAGAGGGCGCGTGGCCATCGTGTCCTCCACCGCCGTGGACAGCCCGACGGCGGCAGTGGCCTCCTATGCGGCTCTCAAGTCAGCAGCGGAAGCCTGGACCCGGGCGGTGGCCGACGGATTCCGGCGTGATCAGGAACCCGCCGGCGACAGTACCACCGAGAGCGCGGGCCAGACCTCCGCTGCCACCATCCTCGTGGTGAAAGCCCTCGTCGACGACGCTCTACGGGACGCGCACCCAGAACGCAGATTCCCCGGGTACACCCACGTCGATGATCTGGCGGCAGCCGTGGTTGGCCTTTACGCCGCCGAGGCGCCATCGGTCAACGGCCAACGCATCATCCTGCCCGGCTAGGGCAGACGCTACTGAGCGGCGGCGTCCTCGCCGCCCCAGGCTTTCGCGTAAAAGTGCGGGGAAAGTGAGCTCACCAGCTCCTCGTACTGACTGGGCTGCAGCGCCTGCGCTGAACCAGCCGGGACAGTGGGGGCGAAGGCGGAAACACCCAGCCCGGCCTCCCTGCCCTGGAGCGTCAGGCCGGCAGCTTCCAGGATTGTCGGGTACATGCTCAGCTGGTCCACGCGGGGGCGCAGGGTACTGTTCCCATTCTCCCCTGGAATCCAGATCCGGTTGAAGATGGTGCGGTTGTCATGATCCGTCAGCTCCGCCTGGAAAGCATGGCCGCCACCGATCTGCTTGAGATGATCCCCCATGATCACGACAGCAGTGTCCTCGAGGTAGCCCTGCTCCTTCATATGGTCCACAAATCCGGCCACCTGCGTCATCGAGCAGGAGAACGCGGCGGTCACCTCGCTCTGCGTATCCACGGTGCAGTAGTCGTAGATGTGCACCGGCTCATGGGAATCCAGGGTCAGCATCGAGAGGTTAAACGGCTGACCAGTCCTCTCCGCCTCGGCGTGCAACTCGTCGACCTCGTCCTTCGCGTGAGCCATCAGGCGTTCATCGCTCAGGCCCCAGTCGCTGCGGAAAGCTTCTTCCGGCTCACCCGCGGCACGCCAGTCTGGAAGGTCCTTCACCTCGGAATAGCCGTGCCCGCTCAGGAAGACGTCTTTCGCAGCGAACGCGGCGTTGGCTCCCCCGAGGAAGACGTTCGTGTAGCCGTGCCCACCCAGGACATCACCCAGGCAGGTCGCCCCTTCGAGGTAGGTCTGAACGGTGCCGCCGAGCGCGTTGTAGGCGCCGCCTCCCGAGGTGGAGCCAATACCCTTGAGCGGGATTCCGCACTGCGTCGAGGTGATCCCGGACATGGTCCAGCCCCCGCCCTCGTACTGTTTCAGGTCCTCAACGCTTTGCCAGCCGTCCGACGCCTTCGTGGCCGCCTTGAGCGGTGCGAAGGCATCCTTCTCGAAAAGCTGGTCATCAGCGAGCGTGGCCTCGCCGGACTCAAGATAGATCAGGACCAGATTGCGTTTGTTCGTGGCACTGGTGACGGTCGGCTCCACATGGTAGTCGCCGACGTCGTACCTGGAGTTGGCCGCCTCAAGGTAGTCGCGCACGCCGACCGTGGCAGCAAAAGCGGTGGTGCCACCGACGACAACTGCGGCCACCAGGGCGACGGAGACGGTGCGCATAATCCACGGCGCGCGACGAGGCACTTGACTGTCGCCCGCACGGCGGCGCTGACGACGCCGGAAATACAGCCAGACGGCGATCCCCCCTGTGGTGAGCAGGGGCACCACGCCAATGCCCAGGACGCTCATCCAGACGATGGATCCGCCACCACCATCGGCTTCCACGGCGACGATGTTCAGGAACATCTGGTTCACCGAAATCTCGCCCCAGGAGAGGCGGATAATGACTGCAGCCATGAGAAGGGCGAGACCGACTCCGATCAGGAGGTGGACCACGATCCGCCCCACGACGACGCCGGCCCGGCGGGTCACCTGAAAAGTACGGCCAGGCATCGCACCCCCTGCGTCTCGGATGCCAGGATGTTCGAAGGACATCCGTATCACCAGCCCATTCCCGGGCCCACAAAAGCGTAATACCGTTTGATCCACCGTTCAACCGGGCCCCAGCTGGTGGCAGCGAAGCGAACGCTGAGGATGACCTATCGCCTGGGTGATAATTGAGAGGTGACTGAAATCATCGCGCCCCCAGCCTCCCTGCACAATCCCGATGTCCGCGGCTTCGCGTCCGACAATTACTCGGGAGTTCATCCGGAAATCCTCGCGGCCCTGGCCGCCGCAAACGGCGGCCATCAAACGGCCTATGGCGACGACGTGTACACGCACCGACTGCAGGAACTGATGCAGGAGCACTTCGGTGCCGGCACCGAAGCCTTCCCGGTCTTCAACGGGACCGGAGCGAACGTCCTGAGCCTGCAGTCAATGCTGCCGCGGTGGGGCGCAGTGATCTGTGCTCAAACGGCCCACATCAATAAGGACGAGAACGGGGCACCCGAACGCATTGCCGGAATCAAGCTCCTCACCGTGCCCACCCCGGATGGCAAACTGACCCCAGAGCTGATCGATCTGGAAGCCTGGGGTTGGGGCGACGAGCACCGGGCCCAGCCGCTGGCCGTCTCCATCACGCAGACCACCGAGTTGGGGACGCTCTACACGGTGGAAGAGATCAGGGCGATTGCCGACCACGTGCACGCCCGCGGCATGTACCTGCACCTGGACGGGGCACGGATCGCCAACGCTGCAGCGGCGCTCAACCTGCCTCTACGCGCCTTTACGAGGGACGCGGGAGTCGACATTCTCTCGTTCGGCGGTACCAAGAACGGCCTGATCTTTGGTGAGTGCGTCGTGGTGTTGAACCCTGACGCAGCGACTGGTCTCACGTACCTCCGCAAAATGAACATGCAGCTCGCCTCCAAGATGCGGTTCATCTCGGCGCAGCTCATCGCCCTCCTGGAGGATGGGCTGTGGCTTCGTTCGGCTGCGCACTCCAACGCCATGGCAGCACGCCTGACAGCACTGGTCCAGGAGATTCCCGGGGTGCAGCTCACACAGCAGACCGCTGCGAACGCAGTCTTCGCCGTCCTCCCCCGCGACGCCGCGGAGCGGGTCCGCGAGCAGTTCAAGTTCTATGACTGGGACACCGCCACCGGAGAAGTGCGCTGGATGTGTTCCTTCGACACCACTGCCGACGACGTGGACGCTTTCGCCGAGGCGATCCGCCGGGAAACGGCCGCCAGCCCACACCAGATCGGGCATCTCCAGGCCTAGAACAATCTCGCCGGCTGTATCGGCGAGCCTGCCCGGCACGGGGGTCGGTGTGCCATAGCCTTCCTGAGTGAGCGCAATTGGCGATCTGACCCCCATGCCCCGCGAGTTCCAGTCAGCCCTGACCGAACTTCGCCAGGCGACGTGCCGTAACGAGATCCGGCTGGACGAAATTCCGGCGCCCTCGCGGCTGGCACCCTTTGCTGTGGCCCTTGGCGCTGAAGTATTCCAGGCCGAACCGCACCGGAGGCCCGTGCACGGTCCTGCACTGGCCGCTTTCGCGGGCAGTGAGCCGGAAGAATTGGCCACCGGACGCTTCATCCTGTTGCATGACCCCAACGGCTCCGACCTCTGGGGCGGCACGTTTCGGATTGTCACCTACATCAGGGCGCAACTCGAACCCGAGATGGGAAACGACTCCCTGCTGGGATCAGTCGCCTGGACGTGGCTGGTGGAAGCCCTCCAAAACCACGGCGCCGAGTACGGCTCCGCCGGGGGAACAGCCACCCGAATCCTCTCCGAAAGCTATGGCACGCTGACGGACCGACCCGACAGCATCGATATTGAACTGCGTGCGTCCTGGACCCCTGGCTCGTCGATGGTGCGGAACCATCTGGAGGCCTGGGCGGATATGGTGTGCACCTTCGCCGGTCTACCGCCGCTGCCCGAGGGCGTCACCTCCCTGCCGAACCGTCGCCGAAGCTAGCCCACCGCGCCCTGGCCGCACCCCGCCGTCGGGCTGGCTCGCCAGTCCGAACCGCGCGGCTAGACTGGACCCATCATGACCTCGCAGATTTCGCAGCATCCTGACGATCGCACGCCGGGTGATGACGCACCGGTTGAGGACGTCATCGAACCGCTCCCCCTCCTCAACGAACCCAAAGACGGTGTACCGCTGGTCATCAACACCCAGGCCGGCCTGGAACGTGCGGCCCGGATGTTGGCTCAGGGCACCGGCCCAGCCGGCGTCGACGCGGAGCGCGCATCCGGATTCCGTTACGGGCAACGCGCTTTCCTGGTGCAGATCCGACGCGAAGGATCCGGCACCTGGCTGATCGACCCCGAACCATTCACCGACCTCCGCATCATTGATGAGGCGCTTGAAGGAGTTGAATGGATCCTGCACGCGGCATCCCAGGATCTGCCCTGCCTGTCGGAGCTCGGGATGTGGCCCGACCGGCTCTTCGACACCGAGCTCGCTGCACGCCTCGCAGGGATGCCCCGCGTTGGGCTGGCTGCGGTCATCGAGAGCCTCCTCGGATACACCCTGGCCAAGGAGCACTCAGCCGCTGACTGGTCGCGCCGCCCGCTGCCCGAACCGTGGCTGCGCTACGCCGCCCTGGACGTTGAGGTGCTGACCGAGCTACGCGCCGAACTGATTGCCCTGTTGACCCACGATGGAAAACTTGACCTTGCCGAGCAGGAATTTGAGCACATCCGCAACACCCCGCCCGCCGAGCCGCGCGTCGACCCGTGGCGCAGGACATCGGGTCTGCACCAGATCCGCGACCGGCGTCAGCTGGCGGTGGTCCGACAGCTTTGGCTCGAACGCGAGGACCTTGCCAAGAACCGGGACATTGCCCCGGGCCGCCTGATCCCCGATTCGGCAATCCTGGCCGCGGCCAAGGCCTTGCCAACAACAGTCCCGCAGCTGCTGGGCACCAGCGGCTTCCATGGCCGTGCGGCGTCGCGGGAGGCGCCGAGGTGGTTGCGCTGTATCAGCGACGGACGGTCATCGGACCAACTCCCCGATCTGCAGGTGCCCACCAATGCACCCCCTCCGCCTCGGGTGTGGGCGGACAAGGATCCGGAGGCCGCCGCGCGGCTGGCGACGGCGCGTCCCCGGCTGGCAGCAATAGCGGAATCCTCGAATCTGCCCATCGAGAACCTCCTGACACCCGACTATCTGCGCCGGGTGGCCTGGCGTCCGCCAACCGAGATCACGCTCGAGTCGATCAGCGCGGCGCTGGCCGAACTGGGCGCGCGTCCCTGGCAGATTGAAAAAATTGCTGCGGTGCTGACGGTGGCGTTCCTGGACCCCGATCCGCTACCCGAGAAAACACCGAGGACCGCAGACTCAACCCGGTAGTCCCCCGGTCTTCAACACTTCCGCTGAGCCATCCTTGCAGGCTAAGTTACTCACAAGTAACATAGGGTCGAATCACTATCTCGGATCGAATCAAGACTCAATGAGGAGCAATAGGTGAGCACCACTACAGTGCCAGCGCAGACCGGCTCAGGTCGCCGGATCAAGGATGTCGTGTTCGTCGACGGTGTCAGGACTCCGTTCGGCAAGGCCGGTGAGAAGGGCATCTACGCGGGCGTCCGTGCCGATGATCTGGTGGTCAAGTGCATCCGCGACCTGATGCGCCGCAACCCAACCCTGCCCCCCGACCGAATCGACGACGTCGCCATCGCCGCCACCACCCAGACCGGTGACCAGGGGCTCACCATCGGCCGCACCGCCGCGCTGCTCGCGGGTCTCCCACGGACGGTGCCCGGCTTCGCGATCGACCGGATGTGCGCCGGCGCCATGACTGCCGTCACCACGACGGCGTCGGGCATCGCCTTCGGTGCGTACGACGTGGTGATCGCCGGCGGTGTTGAACACATGGGAAACCACCCCATGGGTGCCGACACCGACCCGAACCCGCGGTTCATGTCCGAACGGCTGGTTGACCCTGCGGCGTTGAACATGGGCAACACGGCAGAAAATCTCCATGATCGATTCCCCGCCATCACCAAGGACCGCACCGACGCGTACGCTGTCGCCAGCCAGACGAAGCTCGCCGCCGCCTACGCGGGCGGACAGATCCAACCCGATCTGGTGCCCGTCGCCTCCCGCAAGGAAGGCACCGGGTGGACCCTCAATACGGTCGACGAGCCACCACGGCCCGACACCACCACCGAGGACCTGGCCGCGCTTCGCACCCCGTTCCGCGCTCACGGTCGGGTCACTGCGGGAAACGCCGCCGGGTTGAACGACGGCGCCACCGCCGCGTTGCTCGCCTCCTCGGATGCCGCCGCCGAGCTGGGCCTGCCCGCGAAGATGCGTCTGGTGGCCTACGCGTTCGCCGGCGTCGAGCCTGAGGTGATGGGGATCGGGCCGGTACCGGCCACGGAGAAAGCCCTGCGCCAGGCGGGTCTGTCCATCGACGACATCGGCCTGTTTGAGATCAACGAGGCGTTCGCCGTGCAGGTGCTCTCCTTCCTGGACCACTTCGGTATTGCCGATGAGGACCCCCGTGTCAACCGATATGGCGGCGCGATCGCCGTCGGCCACCCGCTGGCATCCTCAGGAGTGCGCCTGATGCTGCAGCTGGCCCGGCAGTTCGAAGAGGACCCATCGGTGCGGTACGGCATGACCACCATGTGCATCGGCCTGGGCATGGGCGCCACGGTGATCTGGGAGAACCCTCACCACCCTGACTATTCGACCAACGCAGCGGAGGACGCAGCATGAGCTTTGACCGTTATGAGACACTCGCGGCGCTGGTGCCCGACGAGGTCATCACCCATTCCTACGTCCAGGACATCGACCTGCCCCACGGGGGCGGGACCCTCGCCCTGATCACCCTGGACAACGGGCTGGACCACACCAAGCCCACCACCCTCGGACCCAACACGCTGATCGAACTCGGCCGGGTGCTCGAGGGGCTGAAGGCCCGTGCGACCAACGGCGAGCTAGCCGCCGTGGGCATCACCGGGAAGCCCTACTTCCTGGTGGCCGGTGCCGATCTGTCGACCGTCAAATCGCTCAAGGCCGCCGAGTACGGCTCCCTGATGGCTGAGCTCGGCCACGAGGCCTACAACCTCCTGGGGAGTCTCGGGGTCCCGAGCTTCGCCTTCATCAACGGGGTGGCGCTCGGTGGCGGCCTGGAGGTGGCCCTCGCTGCGGACTACCGCACCATTTCCACCGGGGCCAACGGAATCGGCCTGCCGGAGGCATTCATCGGTCTCGTCCCAGGGTGGGGCGGTGTCTACCGCCTGCCGCGGCTGATCGGTCCGGCCGCGGCCATGAAGGTGATGATCGAGAACCCGCTGAGCAACAACCGGATGCTCGACGGGCGCGCCGCGTTCGGCCTCGGCATCGCCGATGTGTTGCTGGAGCCAGCCGACTTCCTGGAGCAATCCCTCGCCTGGGCCGCCGGGGTCCTGAAGGATCCCTCAGCCGTCGACGCCCGCCGTGCCGAGCATGGCACTTACACGGACACCGACTGGGATGCGGCGGTCGCCGCGGGCCGGGCCTTCGTCGCGGCCAAGACGTCCAACGCCGCACCCGCACCCGGGAAGGTCCTTGACCTCTTTGAAGCGGGAAAGAACCTCACCCGCGAGGAGTCAGCCGCCGCCGAGTGCGAGGCCCTGACCTACCTCATGCAGACGCCCGAGTTCCATGCGACGGTGTACGCGTTCCTGGATCTGGTGCAGAAGCGGGCCAAGCGTCCTGCGGGTGCTCCCGACCGCAAGCTCGCGCGGAAGGTGACGAAGGTCGGCGTCGTCGGCGCTGGCCTGATGGCCGGGCAACTCGCCTTGCTGTTCGCTCGACAGCTCAAGGTCCCCGTGGTCCTCACCGACATCGACCAGCAGCGCGTCGACAAAGGAGTGGCTTATGTCCACGCCGAGGTCGACAAGCTGCTGTCGAAGAAGCGGCTGTCCCCCGATGCGGCGAACCGGACCAAGGCACTGGTCTCCGGTTCCGTCTCGAAGCAGGCGTTTGCTGACGCCGACTTCGTGATCGAAGCGGTCTTCGAAGAGCTCGGCGTCAAGAAGGCGGTCTTCGCGGAGGTCGAAGCTGTGGTGTCGTCCGAGTGCATCCTCGCGACCAACACCTCCTCGCTGTCGGTCACCGAGATGGCCGCCGACCTCGCCCACCCCGAACGGGTGGTGGGTTTCCACTTCTTCAACCCGGTGGCGGCCATGCCACTGTTGGAGATCGTCAAGGCACCACACACCGACGACGCCGTCCTGGCCACCGCTTTCGCACTGGCCAAGGAACTCAAGAAGTCGGCCGTACTGGTGCAGGATGCGACGGCGTTTGTGGTCAACCGCATCCTCGGGCGGATGTTTGGCGAGATCACTGCGGTGTTCGATGAGGGCACCGACGCCGCAACCGCTGACAACGCGCTGCGCCCGATGGGGCTTCCCATGACCCCGTTCCGCCTGCTCGCCCTGGTGGGGCTACCGGTGGGTCAGCACGTCCAGGAATCCTTACATACCTCGTTTGGTGACCGGTTCCATGTCTCGGCCAACCAGCAGAAGCTGATCGACGCCGGGATCAAGGGTCTCTGGGTCAAGGGTGAGGACGGCACTGAAACGGTGCCCGAGTCGACCCTCGCGCTGATGTCCCGAGGTGACACGCCGTCGGACAGCGCGGCAGTGCTCCGCCGGACCCAGGATGCCCTCGCCGACGAGATCGGCCGCATGCTTGATGAGGGAGTGGTTGCCGCGCCCGAGGATATCGACCTGTGCGTCATCCTCGGTGCCGGCTGGCCCTTCCACCTGGGCGGCATCACACCGTACCTGGATCGGGTGGGCGCAGCCGAGCGGGTCAACGGGAAGACCTTCCACTAGGTCCCGACGCACCTAGGCTGCCACCCGGAACGGCGCCCGCCCCTCCTGTAGGGGCGGGCGCCGTTCCGGTTACGGATCGTGGCTCGAGTACCAGGATATAAGTTGTGCACAATCTAGTTTGGTGATTGGATGGGGGAATGGAAGGTGACCTTCGGCTCGAAAACCAGCTGTGTTTTGCGCTCTACGACGCAGCCCGGACCATGGCGGGCGCCTATCAGGCGGCGCTGACCCCCCTCGGGCTCACCTATCCGCAGTTCCTGGTGTTGCTCGTTCTCTGGGAGGAGGATTGCCGCACCGTGTCGCAGCTGGGGTCCCGACTGCATCTGGATAGCGGCACCCTCTCACCGCTGCTGAAACGGTTGGAGACCCTCGGGCTGGTGGAGCGTCGCCGGGAAAGCCAGGACGGCCGCGCCGTCACCATCCGTCTGACCGAACGCGGCGCGGGGCTTAAGTCACAGGCTGCCTCCCTCCAGGGAGACCTGCGGGACCACCTCGCGATGAGCGATGAGGAGCTCGCAGCGCTCCACGTCCTCGCGGCACGCTTCTGCACTGCTGCCAGGTCACCCATGGGCGGGACACCGTCCCCCGCTGACCACACCTGAGCACCACTGACGGCTCAAGAGCATCGACCGCTTGACCCTTCAGCACCAGACCACCCACCGACCGCTTGACCAATCAACGAGGAGAACCATGAACGCTATCTACACCGCCGAGGCCATCGCCACCGGAGCCGGACGAAACGGCCGGACCCGCACCGACGACGGACAGGTCGATTTTGCCCTCGCAGCGCCGAAGGCACTTGGCGGCTCCGGTGAGGGCACCAACCCCGAGCAGCTGTTCGCGGCCGGGTACGCCGCCTGCTTCCACTCGGCCCTGCAACTGGTCGCCCGCGAGGCCAAAGCAGATCTGGGAGACTCCAGTGTGGGCGCAAAGGTGGGCCTGGGACGCAACGACAACGGTGGCTTCTCACTTCAGGTAACCCTCGAAGTAGTTGTCCCCGGCCTGTCACAGGACGAGGCACAGGCCCTGGCGGACAAGGCACACCAGGTATGCCCCTACAGCAATGCCGTCCAGGGCAACATCGACGTCTCCGTGATGGTCTCGGACGACTGAGCCGGGACTTCCTTTCCTGGCGCCAGGTCACCAGTGCCCACTGGCCGCCGGGTCACCGGCGGGGAAAGTTGCCGAATCCGGTGGCCGGGGGAAGGCATCCAAACAATCCGACAAAGCGCGTGCACGAGCCTAGGTGTTCGAGGAGGCGTTGTCGTTGGTCAGTGCGGAGCTCACCACGGTTGCGCATGCCGCCGCCGAGGAGCTCAAGCTGGAGCGCCTGGAACGGGCACGGAAGGGCAAGTCCTCAAGCGGGACGCCTCAAGCCGCTCGAAGGGAGCCAGACGCTAGGCGAAGCGCGATAGCCGCTAGCTACCAACGGCGCTGGATACCATCATCGCGGCGCGCAACGGCGGAAGCTCCTCGAACGCTGGCCTCGCGAACCAGTACCCCTGGAACAGGCCGATACCAGCCGCCTGCAGTGCGAGGTATTCCGCTTCGGTTTCGATGCCCTCCGCAAGGACAGTGATGCCGAGCTTGTCTGCCATGTCTACGATGCCAGCGACGACGGTCTGGCGGGCCGGGCTCGTGTCGATCCCACGGATCAGCAACATGTCGATCTTGATCAGGTCAGGCTGAAAATCGACGAGCAGGCCCAGCCCTGCGTGACCGGCCCCGAAATCGTCGATGGCAGTGGTGAAACCGTGCTTGCGATATTCGGTGATGATGTTCGTGAGGTGGCCGGTGTCGGACACCTCCTCGTTCTCGGTGAACTCGAACATGATCGCCGACGTCGGAAACCTGAAGCGGGCGGCGGCCTGCAGCGTCGCGCGCAGGCAGGCAGCCGGCTCGTAGACAGCGTTGGGCATGAAATTGATTGAGAGCTTCAGGTCCTCGCCCACGGGGAACAGTCGAGAGGCCAGTTCGATGGCCTTGACCCGGCAATCCTGGTCGAACCGGTACTTCTGCTCCGGTGTCACCCGCGAGAGGACGTCGTAGGCACCTTCGCCGGCGAAGCCCCTGACCAGTGCCTCATAGCCCCAGACCCGCCCGGCGACGGCGTCATAGATCGGCTGGAAAGCCATGCTGAAGTCAAAGTCCAACTTTGACGAAGTTCTGCAGCCGTCACATGCCATGGGGATCCTCTCGGGGGTTGGGTCTACGGTATGTCACGGGGGCCGGATGTCAGTCGATTTAGGCGTGTCGGACCGGACCTAGGTCTTCACTTGCCCGGCAATGCTGCTGTCCATAAGTGATGGAAGTGATTGATCGGTCCGCTACCCTCGCCGACCTGTAATTCGTCGGCGTACGTCAGGGCCCCCTGCAGCCACCCCTTCACCTCACCGATGGCGGTACCCCAGTCCCCCGTCCGCGCCATGACTGTCGCGACGGCAGCGGACAGCGAGCACCCTGTTCCATGGGTATTGCTGGTCGCGACTCGCGGACCGAGGAACTCACGGAGGGTCTCCCCCGCTCCTCCCGCCGCATCCACCAGGGCATCCGGGCTCGAATCCGTCAGCAGATGCCCACCCTTGACGAGGACAGCCGTTCCCGCACCGGCAGAGAGCCTCCGCGCCTGGTCCAGGGCATCCGGCCAGTGGGTGGCAATCGGCTCGCCCACCAGAACCGCGAGTTCGGGCAGATTGGGCGTCACCAGGTTCACCGTTCCGACCAGGCCCCGCATTGATGCTTCAGCCGAGTCAGCCAACAGTCGGTCGCCGCTGGTGGCAATCATGACGGGGTCGAGCACCACCAGTTGCGGTTGAATGCGCAGGAGCCACTCGTGGACAACCTCGATGGTCGCTACATCCCCGAGCATTCCGATCTTCACGGCGTCGATGATCACGTCGTCGCTCACGGCATCCAACTGTTCACGCAGGAACGCGGTCGGCGGAGTGTGCACCGAACGAACCCCCCTCGTGTTCTGTGCGACGAGCGCTGTCACGACGGCCATCCCATAACCACCCATTGCGGCAATACTTTTCAGATCAGCCTGGATACCTGCTCCACCCGTGGGATCGGTTCCGGCGATGCTGAGAACGCGGGGGACCCGGCGGAGGGCTAACGGTCCTAGGAGCGCCATTGGCCGGTCAACTCTCGTGCCGCTGCCTCCGGATCGGTCGACGCACAGACGGCTGAGACGACCGCGACCCCTGCAGCCCCGGCGTCGCGGAGCGGGCGCACATCGGATACCCCGATCCCGCCTATTGCCACACACGGCAGAGAGCTTGCAGACGCCAGAGCACCGAACCCATCGCATCCCAAGGGGTCGGGATGATCCGCTTTGGTGGCTGTCGCATGGATGGCACCGACCCCCAAATAGTCGACTGTCCCGGCCTGCAGATTGTGAGCGGCCCCTATTTCGCCGCCGGTGGCAGCGCTGAGGCCGACGATCGCACCCGGACCGACGATTGACCGCACCAACTGGACGGGCAGGTCGGATTGACCGACGTGCACTCCGGCGACCTGTGCTCCGCGGGCCCGAGCAGCCAGGAAGACGTCAACCCGGTCGTCGACCAACACGGGGACAATCGATCCAACCGATTCGGCAACCGCGAGGAGTAACTGCAGCAGACCCCTGGTTGACGCGTTCTTGTCGCGCACCTGAACCATGGTCGCGCCGCCAGCCACCGCCGCTGCAACGACGTCGGCTACCGGAGTAGGTTGGCACAGGCCAGTGTCAGTCACAAGGTACAGGGACAGCCGGTCCCGAAAGGTCACGGCCTCGTTCCATCGATTCATCGCGCGCTGTCCGATACGCTCACCGCACGGAGATTCACACCGGAGGCGACGTCGTCGGGTGTCACGGCAGCCAGCCGGTCGAGGAATTCGATGGCGAAGCTCCCGGGTCCGTGTGCCCGCGCCGCCGCCTGCTCCGCTGCGAGGGTGTATACACCCGTGGCCGCAGTGGCCGCGAGAACGGCGTCGTCGGTTAGAGCGGCGAAGGCAGCCATGACGGCGCCCAGCGCGCAGCCCCCACCCGTCACCTTCGTGAGCAAGGCATGCCCGTTCGCTACGACAACGGCATCACCCTCGGGACCAACCATGAGATCGTGGGCGCCTGATATGGCCACAGCCGACGACGTCGACCGCGAGAGTGACCGGGCCGCGTGTAGAGCATCCAGAGGATCGTCGGTGGAATCGACTCCGCGCCCACCAGAGCCCGCACCCGCCAACGCGAGAATCTCGGAGGCATTCCCCCGAATGATCCTCGGGCTCCGCCCCGCCAGCTGACCGGCCAGCTCCGTGCGGACAGAGAGGAATCCGACGGCCACGGGGTCCAGCACCCACGGCGTCCCGGCGGCATTCGCCGCCACCACGGCTTCGGTCATCGCCGTCTGCTGATCCCGCTGGGGAGTTCCCAGATTGATCAGGATTCCCGACGCGACGGAGGCGAACTGCCTGGCTTCCGAGGGAATATCCACCATGGCCGGCGCCGCACCGACCGCGAGGAGGACATTGGCGGTGAAGTTGGTCACCACCGCGTTGGTAACACATTGGACCAAGGGGGTGGTGGACCGTAATTCTTCGAGCAGTCGAGCACAATCAGATGATGCATGACGAACAGTCATCCACGACATCCCTTCGCTAGTCCGAACTAGATCAGGTTCAACGGGTGTCACTTCTCAGCTGCTCCTGGTGAGCAGCACCCCGTGCCATGGTCACCACCCTAACCGCTGCGCCCCAGACCTCCACAAATCCCCGCGCCAGTCCTGCCAGGTAGCGGGACGGTCTCCTCGCCGGTTACTGTGTCAGGAGCGACACGGGGTGCCGGTTTTTGCTGGCTGAGATCATACCCGTCGAACCTGATCCAGTTCGGACTGGCGAAGGGATGTCCATCCGGTCTTTTCGGTCGGTTCATGCGTCTTTTCGCCCCGATTCTCACACGACTTCAGACGGGGTACTCCATGAAACTCACCGAACAGATTGTCCTGGTTACCGGAGGTGGTCGGGGCTTGGGACGAAGCATCGTCGAGGCGTTCTCGACCGAAGGCGCCCGCGTCATCATCAACTACCGGGCCAGCGCAGCCCAAGCTCACGAGCTCGCCGCCCAGATCGGCCCGGAACGGGCATTGGCTGCAGCAGCGGATGTGACGGATCCTTTGCAGGTCGGCGATCTCCTCGAACGAGCGCGGGTGCACTTCGGAGCTCCTGTCACCACAGTGGTGAACAACGCGCTGGCATCATTCACTTTCAATGGGGACGCCCGCTCCACCGCGGCGGAGATCAGTTGGGATGAGTTCAGTGCCCAGTTCGCTGGCAGCGTCAGGGCCGGGTTGAACACCACGCAGGCGGCACTTCCGGGAATGCGCCAGCACCACTTCGGGCGCATCATCAACATTGGCACGAACCTGTTCCAGAACCCGGTGGTGCCCTACCACGACTACACAGCGGCGAAGGCGGCACTGCTTTCGCTGACCCGAACCCTGGCGAAAGACCTTGGACCCCACAACATCACCGCCAATATGGTCTCCGGGGGTCTGCTGCGCACCACTGACGCCAGCGCCGCGACCCCCGAGGAGGTCTTCGATTACATCGCCGCATCAACCCCGCTGGGTCGGGTGACCACTCCGCAGGAATTCGCCGCCGCCGTGCTCTTCTTCGCCTCGCCCTGGGCCCGGTCCGTAACCGGGCAGAACCTGGTCGTTGATGGCGGGCTGGTGATGAACTGACTAATGCCCTCGCCGGGCCCTGGGCGCAGGTCGCCGGTTCTAGACGACCCGGGGGAAAATCCGGTCCAGTTCCTGAAGTTCAGTCTCTGACGGGACCCAGCACACAGCCTCGGCATTCTGTTGAATCTGCTCCGGTTTGGTGGCTCCGGCGATCACTGACGCGACGGACGGCTGGGCCGCCAGCCAGGAGAAGGCTACCTGGAGTTCGGTCAGGTCACGGGCCCTCGCGAAGGCTCCAAAGTCGGCCAGCTGATTCCAGTCGGCGCCGTCGAGCAGGTTCGTCCGGGAGTGGGTCAGCCTGCTGCCCGCTGGAACCTTCGAGGCACTGTATTTGCCGGTCAGCAGGCCATTCGCCAGAGGGAAGAAGGGCAGCACGCCGATCCCGTAGGCTTCGGCTGCGGGGACAACCTCGGCTTCGATGGAGCGCTCGAGGAGGTTCCAGTGGTTCTGGGCCGAGATAAAGGGGGTGTATCCGCCGAGCTGGGCCACGAACTCGGCCTCGGCGATCTGCCAGCCGGCCCGGTTGGAGTGGCCGATGTACCTGACCTTGCCGCTGGTGACGAGGGCGTCCAGCGCCGAAAGGGTCTCGTCGATGGGCGTCAGCGGGTCCGGGGCGTGGAACTGGTACAGATCAATCCAGTCAGTGCCCAAACGGCGCAATGAAGCCTCAACAGCCTTCATGATGTAGCGGCGCGATCCGCGCGCACCCCAATCAGGGCCATTGGCGCCTTTGAGGTCCAAGCCGAACTTAGTGGCGATGAGCACGTCGTCGCGGTTCTTGACCAGAGCCTTGCCCAGCATTTCCTCGCTCAGGCCGGGGGTCTTTCCGTAGGAATCGGCCACGTCGAAGAAGTTGATTCCCGCATCGATGGCCGCTCCGATCACGGCGTTGGTGCCTCGCTGCGTTTCGGTGGGCGTTCCGGCGCGGCCCAAATTGTTGCACCCGAGCCCCACCACTGAAACGTTCAGTCCGGAGTTGCCGAGTCTACGATATTCAGTCATGGGACTACGCTACAACACCGGTTACCCGAGGCACCTTCCGGTGCCCCGGGTGGAATCCGGCGTGTTGGGGCTCAGGCGAACCAGATACCCATTTCACGCTGCGCCGATTCTGCCGAGTCCGAACCGTGGACCAGGTTCTGCTGCACCTTCAAGCCCCAGTCTCGGCCCAGATCGCCCCGGATGGTGCCGGGTGCTGCGGCTGTTGGCTCGGTGGCACCGGCGAGGGACCGGAAACCTTCGATGACCCGCTCGCCCTCAAAGATCGCGGCGACGATGGGCCCACTGAGCATGAACTCAACGAGTGGTTCGAAGAAGGGCTTGCCGACGTGCTCCTCGTAGTGCTCTTCGAGCATTGCACGGGTGGCCGACACCATTTTCAGGTCCACCAGGGTGTACCCCTTGGCTTCCACCCTGGACAGGATGGTCCCGGATAGTGCGCGGGACACGCCGTCGGGCTTGATCAGTACAAGAGTGCGTTCAGCGCTCACAGAAGTCCTCCAAAATGTTGGGTATGGCCAGTGGAACTCTACTAAACATTAGCGCCGGGCTCTGACCCGCCCTCGGGGTTCGCCCGCTCCCATTCGGCCTGCTGGCGGTCCCGCTCAACGTTTTCGGCGTCGAGGCGGATCCCGGTCCGGATTCCGTACAGCCAGGTCAGGGCGAACAACACACCGATCAGGAACATGGTGGGTTCGATGAACCCGGTAGCAATGATGACCAGCTGCAGCACCCAGCCGATGGCGATGCCGTACGGCTTGGTCAGGAACGCGCACGCCCCCACCAGGGCGATGGCCAACGCGATTCCCACCGAGAGGATCAGCGCCGGTGAGATGGTGTCGCGCAACAAACCAAAAGCGGTCAGGGTCGCGAACAGCACCACCAGCGCCTCGAGGGTGAGGACCACCGAGGCGAAGGTGACCTTGATGGACCGGCGCTTCTTCGGCGTGCCGGGACGCCACTCCCGCTGCGCCTTGGTCATGCGGTCTTTCCGGTTTTTCTCCATGTGCACTCCCCTACTTGCCCAGCAGGGTCCGGGCCTCCCCCACCACCGTGATGGAACCGGTGATGAGGATGCCCCCCGCAAGGTCGTTGTTTTCCTCGGCCTTCATGACCGCCCATTCGAGGGCGTCATCGAGCCGTTCGGCGATGTGGACATTTTCCTCGGCGAACCCGGCCGCCAACGCATCCTGCAGGAGCTCGGCCGCGGGAATGGCACGGGGCGAGGTTGACTGGGTCAGGCAGATGTCCTCGAGGATGCCGCCCAATTCCTCATGCAGTTCGGCCAGGATGGCCCCCGCATCTTTGTCCTGGAGCACTCCGACCACCAGGATCAGCCGGCTGAAGTCGAAGGCTTCCTTAACCGCTGCGGCTGCTGCCTTGGCACCGGCGGCATTGTGCGCGGCGTCGACGATGATGCTCGGTGCGGTGCGCACCACCTCGATCCGTCCCGGCGAGGTGACGGTCCGCAATCCTTCGCGGACCACGGCTGCGTCGAGTTCACGGGTTCCGCCGCCGATGAACGCTTCGACAGCGGCGACGGCGACGGCGGCGTTCTGCGCCTGGTGAGCCCCGTGCAGGGGCAGCAGCAGCTCTTCGTAGCGGCCGGCGATCCCGTTGATGGACAGCACCTGTCCGCCAACGCCGATGGTCCGGGTCTCCACTCCGAACTCCACTCCTTCGAAACGGAACTCGACGCCGACCTCCTGTGCCTTCTCGAGGAGCACCTGGGCAGCCTCCTGGGGTTGGGCCGCGCTGATCAGGAAGCCGCCGGGCTTGATGATTCCCGACTTTTCCAGCGCAATGTCGTATTCGGTGTCGCCGAGGAGTTCCGTGTGGTCCAGGGAAATCGGCGTGACGACAGCTACCTGGCCGTCGCCCACGTTGGTGGCGTCGGTGATGCCGCCGAGGCCCACCTCGATGATCGCGACGTCGACCGGCTCGTCGGCGAACACCGCGAACGCGAGAATGGTGATGCTTTCGAAGTAGGTGAGCCGGGGGTCCCCCGCCGCCTCCAGTTCGCCGTCGATGATTTCCAGGAACGGCCGGATCTCGTCCCAGATCCGCACGAAGGTCTCATCGGAGACCGGTTCGCCGTCAATGCTGATCCGCTCGGTGACGCTGCTCAGGTGTGGGCTGGTGTAACGCCCGGTCCGCAGTTCATGCGCCCGCAGGATGCCCTCGACCATGCGTGCGGTCGAGGTTTTCCCGTTGGTTCCGGTGAGGTGGATGATCGGAAATGCCTTGTTGGGCTCACCGAGAATCTCCATGGCCCTGATCATTGGGGCCATCCGCGGTTCCATTTTGTTCTCAGGCGCCCGGCTCAACAGTTCCGCGTAGACACTCTCCACCGAGAACTTGTCGAACGCGGTAGGCGTGGGGCCGTTTGACTCCGCATCCATTGGCTCCGAGTTCATTGGCTCTGGGGTCTGCTCGCTCATGAGTGCCTCTCTACTGTGACGGTGAACTCGCCGGCCGCTGTCTCGCCGTCAGTCGGCGCTGCCGCTACGACGTGTAGTTCATTGGTCAGCGTTTCCGCCTTGATGAGTGCTGCGTTGGATGTCAGGGCGTCCACCAGTTCAGGTGCCACCCCCAGGGTGGTGACGATCCGGTCGCTGATGTGCAGGTCCGCGTCGCGGCGCGCCTGTTGAATGGCACGGATCGCGTCACGGGCCGCGCCTTCGGCGGCGAGCTCCTCAGTGACCTCGGTGTCGAGGACCAAGAATCCGCCCCCGGGCAGGACCGTGACGGCCTTGCCGGAGTTGTCACCGTCGTCGGCCACCACGGTTTCGAGCGTGTACTCGTGCGGCTCGAGCGCCAGCTCACCGGCGGTCACCGCACCATCGGCGTCCACCGACCAGTCGCCGGATTTCGCCGCCTTGATGGCGGACTGGACGTTCTTGCCCAGCCGCGGGCCAGCAGCGCGGGCATTCACGACGAGCTTTTGCACAATCCCGAATTCCTCGGGTGAGGCGTCGGCCGCGTCGATCAGCCGGACCTTCTTGATGTTCAGCTCGTCAGCGATGATCCCCTGGTATTGGCCGTCCAGGTTTCCGGCGGACGGTGCCACCACCGTGAGGTTGGCGAGCGGCAAGCGGACCCTGAGGTTCGCTGCCTTCCGCAGGCTGGATCCGGTGGAGCAGATCTGGCGGGTGCGTTCCATCCGTTCCACCAGGTCAGGGGCCTCGGGGAAGGCCGATGCCTCGGGCCAGTCGGTGAGATGCACCGAGCGTCCGCCGGTCAGTCCGCGCCAGATTTCCTCGGTGACGAGGGGCAGCAGCGGCGCTGCGGCCCGGCAGACTGCCTCGAGGCAGGTGTAGAGCACGTCGAAGGCGTCGGTGTCCTCGTCGAAGAACCGCTGCCGGCTCCGGCGGACATACCAGTTGGTCAGGGTGTCCAGGTAGCGCCGGAGGGTCTCGCAGGCGTCGCTGATGTTGAAGGCGTCAAGGGACGCCGTCATGTCCCGCACCAGGTTTCCGGTGTAGGCGAGGATGTAGCGGTCCACGGGCTCGGCGAGGCGTTCCGCCTGCTCCGGACCGACAGTCTTCGCTTCGTAGCCGGTGCCGCCAGCGGCGGCATTCGTGTAGAGGCTGAAGAAGTGCCACACGTTCCAGAGCGGAAGGATGACCTGACGGACGCCGTCGCGGATGCCCTGCTCGGTGACGATTAGGTTGCCGCCGCGGAGTACCGGGGAGGACATGAGGAACCAGCGCATCGCGTCGGCGCCGTCACGGTCAAGGACCTCGGTGACGTCCGGGTAGTTGCCCAGGCTCTTGGATGCCTTCTGCCCGTCGTCGCCCAGGACGATGCCGTGGCTGATCACGTTCCGGAACGCAGGCCGGTCAAACAGTGCTGTGGAGAGGACGTGCAGCATGTAGAACCAGCCGCGGGTCTGGCCGATGTACTCGACGATGAAATCTGCCGGGTTGTGGGAGTCGAACCATTCCTGGTTCTCCATCGGGTAGTGCACCTGGGCGAAGGGCATGGAACCGGAGTCGAACCAGACGTCCAGCACGTCTTCGACCCGGCGCATGCTGGACTGACCCTCCGCCGGGGACCGGGGGTCGTCAGGGTTGGGCCGGGTCAGCTCATCGATGAAGGGGCGGTGCAGGTCCGGCTCGCCGGCCTTGTTCAGGGGCAGCCGGCCAAAGTCGGCCTGGATCTCCGCGAGCGAGCCGTACACGTCCGTGCGCGGGTACGCGGGGTCGTCTGACTGCCAGACCGGGATGGGGCTCCCCCAGTACCGGTTCCGGCTGATCGACCAGTCCCGGGCGTTGGCCAGCCACTTGCCGAACTGTCCGTCCTTCACATTTTCGGGGATCCAGTTGATGTCCTGATTCAGGTCCACCATCCGGTCCTTGATCTTCGTGACCTCGACAAACCAGGAGGACACCGCCCGGTAGATCAGCGGGTTGCGGCACCGCCAGCAGTGCGGGTAGCTGTGCACATAGCTAGCCTGGCGGACCAGCCGTCCACTGTCCTTCAGTACCCGGGTGATGGGCTTGTTCGCGTCGAAGACCTGCAGGCCCACAATGTCCGCGAGCGGCCCGTGTCCGTACATCGCCAGGAAGCGCGCACCTTCATCCACTGAGAGGATGACCTGGATGCCAGCCTCCTCGCAGATCTTCTGGTCCTCCTCGCCATAGGCGGGTGACTGATGCACAATGCCGGTGCCGTCAGTGGTGGTGACGTAATCGGCCACCAGGAACCGGAAGGCGTTGTGGTAGCCGCCCTGTTCGGGGTCGGCCAGGTAGTCCCAGAGTGGTTCGTAAGCGAGATCAGCGAGCTCGGCGCCCTGCAGGGTGCGCGCGACGGCGGCGGTCGCGTCCTTCGCGGAAGCGTAGCCGAGGTCCTTGGCGTAGTTGCCCAGCAGGTCTGCGGCAATCAGGAAGCGGCGGTCGTCGTCGGCCAGGGTTGGCCCGGCGGGAACCACTGCGTAGGCGATGTCGGGCCCGACGGCGAGGGCGGCGTTGGTGGGGAGGGTCCAGGGCGTGGTGGTCCAGGCGAGGGCCTGCACCCCGGCGAGTTCCTGCGACAGCCCGGTGTTCCCAGCCAGGATGGGGAAGGTCACGGTGACGGTCTGGTCCTGGCGGTCCTGGTAGACGTCGTCGTCCATGCGCAGCTCGTGGTTGGAGAGCGGCGTCTCGTCATTCCAGCAGTACGGCAGCACCCGGTATCCGTTGTAGGTGAGGCCCTTGTCGTACAGGTTCTTGAACGCCCAGATGACCGACTCCATGTAATCGACATTCAGGGTCTTGTAATCGTTGTCGAAGTCCACCCAGCGGGCCTGGCGGGTGACGTAGTCCTGCCACTCGCCGGCGTACTTCATGACCGAGGACCGGCAGGCGTCGTTGAACTTGTCGATGCCCATGGCTTCGATCTGGGCCTTGTCGCTCATGCCCAGCTGCTTCATCGCCTCAAGCTCGGCGGGCAGCCCGTGGGTGTCCCACCCGAACCGGCGCTCCACGCGGTGGCCGCGCTGGGTCTGGTAGCGGCCCACCAGATCCTTGGCGTAGCCGGTCAGCAGGTGGCCGTAGTGGGGTAGCCCGTTGGCGAAGGGAGGTCCGTCATAGAAGACGAACTCGTTGGAGCCGTTCTCGCCATCGGGCAGGTCTGCGCTGCGGGCGTCGATCGACGCCTGGAACGTGCCGTCCGCGTCCCAATACTTGAGGATGCGTTCCTCAATCTCAGGAAACCTCGGCGATGCCGAGGATGAACTCGGCGACGCCGAAGAGGAAACGGAAGCGCCAGCGGCGTTGTCAAGGCTGGTGGCCTTGGGGTAGATCTGTGGCATGTTGTTCATCCTGTAGGCAAGGTGTGGTTCGTTACCTGCGAGGACGTGTCCAACGGCTAGCTCATCATGCAACCAGCGCGCCCGACCCGCGGTACCACCTCACTTGCCGCCAGCGGGAAATCTCTTCCCGCGGCCGCCACTTCGTGACCGCTGTGACGGGCTTACCCGTCCGGTTCTACTATCCTGCTGTGCGTGTGACCTGCAACTGTTCAAAATTGTTACCGGTCTGGCGGACGGCGGGGGTTCTTCCGGAAGCTCACCGGTGATGGCCGGGTCAACGCTGTTGCACCTAGTCTAGCCGATATCGGCCGCCACGGCCGGACTGCCGGGCCGGCTAGTGGGTCCGGATCACCTTGTGCGCTGCGGCCTGCGCCAGCGGGCGAACCACAATCTCGTCGAGGTTCACGTGGTGGGGCACCGTGACCGCGTAGACGACGATGTCCGCCACGTCGTCGCTGGTGAGTGGCTTGTCGACTCCGTCGTACACCTTGGAGGCGGCGTCTGCGCTGCCCAGACGGTTCAGGGAGAACTCTTCGGTCTGCACCATGCCCGGCAACACCTCGATGACACGGATACCATGCTCGGCCTCCTCCAGCCGAAGTGCCCGGGTCATGGCGCGCTGGCCGGCCTTCGCCGCGTTGTACCCGGCGCCACCTTCGTAGGAGACCATTCCGGCCGTGGACGTCAGATTCAGGACGGTACCCCCATCCGTGTGGTCCCGGAGCATGGGGAGAAAGGCGCGGGTCATCTTCATGGTGCCGACCACGTTCGCCTGGTACATCCAGTCCCAGTCGGCAGTCTTCGCGTCCCCGAGCCGGTCGGCGCCACGGGCACCGCCGGCAATGTTGATCAGGGTGTCGATCCCTCCGGCCTCGGTGACTGCGCCAAGGAGGCGCTCGACGTCGTCGTCAGCGGTGATGTCCGTCGGCACGGCGATGGCGCCGGTCTCGGCGGCCAGCTCCGCCAACCGGTCCGCGCGGCGGGCGACGGCGAAAACCCGCCACCCCTGGGCCGCGAGCAGGCGGACCGTAGCCTCGCCAATGCCGGTGCTGGCTCCGGTAACAACTGCTGATCGCTGCGCTGGGGTGATCTGGGTGGAAGTCATGGATCCAACTTATCGTGAAACAATTGCCGGTATGGCTGAACACACTCCGGGCACAGACACGCCCGCAACAGTAAATGTCCCTGACAAACCGGTTCTTGAGGGTCTCGAGTCCCGGCTCGCCGCACAGTGGCGGGCGGATGGTACCTACACCTTCGACCCCGACACGTCCCGGGCGGAGGTGTATTCGATTGACACTCCCCCGCCCACTGCCTCAGGTTCGCTGCACGTAGGCCACATGTTCTCGTACACCCAGACCGACGTCGTCGCCCGGTACCAGCGGATGCGCGGCAAGAACGTGTTCTACCCGATGGGATGGGACGACAACGGCCTGCCCACCGAACGCCGCGTCCAGAACTATTACGGTGTGCGTTGCGACCCGTCCGTCGCCTACGACGCGGACTACACACCTCCCGCCGAGCCGCCCAAAAACCAGCGCGATTTCGACGCCGTCTCGCGGCGGAACTTCATTGAGCTGTGCGAGGAGCTTGCGGTCCAGGACGAACTGGTCTTCGAAAACCTGTTCAGCACCCTCGGCCTCTCGGTCGACTGGAACCTGACCTACCGCACCATTGACGACACCTCGCGGGCCGTCAGCCAGCGGGCGTTCCTGGAGAACCTCGCCGGCGGCGATGCGTACCTCGCCGAGGCACCTACCCTCTGGGACGTCACGTTCCGCACCGCGGTGGCGCAGGCTGAGCTGGAAGACCGGGAGCAGCCTGGCGCGTACCACCGGATTGCGTTCCACACCCCCGGTGGGGAAAAGATCTTCATCGAGTCGACCCGCCCGGAACTCCTGCCCGCCTGCGTGGCGTTGGTGGCGAATCCCGACGACGAGCGGTACCAGCACCTGTTCGGTACCGCTGTTACGTCGCCGTTGTTCGACGTCGAGGTGGAAATCAAGGCGCACCCGCTGGCGAAGCCCGACAAGGGCACCGGCATTGCCATGATCTGTACGTTCGGTGACCTCACCGATGTCATCTGGTGGCGTGAGCTGCAGCTGCCCACCCGTGCCATTGTGGGTCGGGACGGCCGGATCCGGTCCGAGACCCCCGAGTGGATCAGCACTGACAAGGCCCAGGAGAACTATTCGGCCATCGCCGGGAAGACCGTCTTCAGCGCCAAGGAAGGCGTCGTTGCCTTGCTCCGCGCCAGCGGGGAGCTGGAGGGCGAGCCGAAGAAGGTGGTTCACCCGGTCAACTTCTATGAGAAGGGCGACAAGCCGCTCGAGGTTGTCACCAGCCGTCAGTGGTACCTCCGCAACGGTGGCCGCGACGAGGCCAAGCGGGAAAAGCTCATCCAGCGAGGCCGGGAGATCGATTTCCACCCCGCGTTCATGCGGTCCCGGTACGAAAACTGGATTGAAGGACTCAACGGCGACTGGCTGGTCTCCCGGCAGCGTTTCTTCGGCGTCCCGATTCCGGTGTGGTACCGCCTCGACGCCGACGGCGAGCCCGACTACGAGGCCCCGATCGTGCCGACCTACGAGTCACTTCCCGTGGACCCCGCGGCGGAACCGGCTCCCGGCTTTGACGAGAGCGCCCGCAACCAGCCGAATGGTTTTGTCGGCGAGAACGATGTGCTGGACACCTGGGCCACCTCGTCGCTGACGCCCCAGATTGTGGGCGGCTGGCCGAAGAACCCGGATCTGTTCGCGAAGGTCTTCCCCTTCGATCTTCGGCCGCAGGGCCACGACATCATCAGGACCTGGCTGTTCTCGAGCGCTGTCCGCGCCGATGCGCTGCAGGATTCGGCACCATGGCGCCATGCCGCACTGTCCGGCTGGATTCTGGACCCGGATCGCAAGAAGATGTCCAAGTCCAAGGGCAACGTGGTGGTCCCCACCGATGTGCTCGAGGAATTTGGGGCCGACGCCGTGAGGTACTGGGCTGCTTCAGCCAAGCTGGGTGCCGACACAGCCTATGAGATTGCGCAGATGAAGATCGGGCGCAGGCTGGCCATCAAGTTGCTGAACGCGTCGAAGTTTGTGCTGAACCTTGGTGCCACCGAGCACACGGTCCTCACCGATGACACCTCAGTAGTCACGAACCAGCTGGACCTGTCCCTGCTGGCTCAACTGGCACAGGTCATCGACGCGTCGACGGCCGCCTTCGAAAAGTATGACTACGCCAAGGCGCTGCAGCTGAGCGAGACGTTCTTCTGGTCCTTCACGGATGACTACGTTGAGCTCATCAAGGACCGCGCCTACGGTGCGGCCGGTGAGGCCGAGCAGGCGTCGGTGCTGGCCACGCTCGCCACGACCCTTGACGCAATGCTGCGGATGTTCGCACCGTTCCTGCCCTTCGCGACTGAAGAGGTGTGGAGCTGGTGGCGCAGTGGGTCGGTGCACCGGACCGAATGGCCGACGTCGGGCCACCTGGCCGGAACCATCCGCACCGCCGATACCGGGGTGTTGGGCACCGTGGCGCTGGCGCTCGGCGGCATCCGCCGGTCGAAGTCCGAGGCCAAGGTGAAGCAGCGTACCGAGGTGCTCAGCGCCGTCGTCAACGGTTCTGCCGCGCAACTGCGCCAGCTCAATGCTGGCCTGAATGACCTGCTGGCTGCGGGCAATGTCCGTGAATTGCGCCTCGCGGAGGCCGAGGGCGAGCTGTCAGTCTTCGAGGTGGAGCTGGCTCCCGTCGAAGCGCTCTAAGAGCAGCCCACGCGAAGAGGCCCCGCAGACCAACGGTCTGCGGGGCCTCTCGCGGTTAAGTGGCTCTTCGCAAACGAGAGTGTAGGCGGGGTGTAGCCGGGGTGGGCGCGTCGGTGACGAGATGGAGGTCGAGGCCTTCCGAT
>NZ_BAAAIJ010000060.1:0-1447 GCF_039526005.1 Arthrobacter flavus
GGCTCTTCGCGGTTCGTGGTGATTTCCGCTGCTGAGGAGATGTTCAGGCCGCTGTTCTAGCGGCGCTTCTCAATAGGATACGGGTTTTGTAGTTGGTGTTATTCACGAATCCTCGTCCGGTCCTTTTGATGTTCTTGATCGCGGTGTTGTTGGCCTCGACCTTCGCCGTGGTGGCGCCGGTGACGATGAGGACTTCGATCTCGTTCCACCACCGGCAGACCGTGCGGTAGAGCCTTCTGGCCTCGGGCTGGCCTGCACGGTCGACCAGCCGGCCGAGCTCGGCCTTCGCCGCGGTGGCATCGGCGATCGAACCGGTGCGCAGCAGTGTCCGGAGTTGTTCCTTCACGTCCCAGACGGCCTGCAGCCCGCCGGTGGAATCATCAACGGCGAAGACCACCTGCAGGCGGTTCCTGCCCCGGTCCGAGAGCCGTTCCGCGCCCTTGAGGAGCAACCGCCGGTTCGCCCACACCGGGTCGGTGGCCCGCCCGCGTCTGCCCTTGGCTTCCTGGCAGAGGCGTTGGCGGACCTCGGTGACCATGGCGTTGGCGAGCATGCTCAGGTGAAACGCGTCGACGCTGACAGCGGTGCGGGGCAACCACATCCGCAGAGCCTTGCGGAACGCCGCTGACGGGTCGATCGCGACGACCTGCACGCCGAGCCGCCAACCCAGTGGGCGGGCCTTGAGCCAATCCCCAACACCGGTGCTGTCGCGTCCGTCGACGACGCCCAGGACCTGCCCGGTGTCCAAATCGACGAGGGTGGACATCCACGGTTCGTACCGGGTCCAGGCCTTCGTGGCCGGGTCCTGGAAGAACCGCACGGACCGGAACCGGTGCTCATCAATACCGAGCCTGACCGGGGCCAGGGAGTCCACGTCAGGGAGTTTCAGGACCGCAGCATCCAACGCCCGCTGGACCAGCCACCAGGACACACCGAACGCAGTGGCGGTCTCCGACGCGGCACGCCCGGATCCGATCACCGCCTCAGTCAGCGCCTGGCGCAGCCTCGCCGTGGACCGCGAGTATGCAGGCACCTGCGGGGTAGATTCAGCGAAAGTCTTTCGGCCACACTCCGGCTCGTCGCAGAAGAACCGGCGTTTGGACCAGATGACCTCCACCGGGCCAGCGACCCGGATGTCACGGACCCGCTGGAGTCGGCGTGAATGCCGGCGGGCACTGATCACCCCGCAGCCCCGGCAGCCGGCTTCCAGGACTGATTCGACCCGGATTCTGCGCTGCCCGCAGGCAAGGACCTCCGCGCTGGTGACCCGGTACCCGGGAAGGTTGAAAACAGTAGTGGCAGCGTCGGTACGCATGGCAGTAGGCTCGATCAAGGCTCGTGGTTCCTGTCAGTGATGAATGCGTCAAGAACATCCATCTCAGCAGGGCCACGAGCCCCTATACGCTTACGACACGAACCCGGCTTTCACCACGAACCACGGAGAGCC
>NZ_BAAAIJ010000061.1:0-32623 GCF_039526005.1 Arthrobacter flavus
AGAGAGTGTGGGAGAGTAGGACACCGCCGGACAACCATTCACGAAAGGCCCCACCACCGGTGGGGCCTTTCGCCTTTAACCCCGCCCACCACCACCACAGACCACCAACCCAGCCCGACACTCCTGATGCAGGCCCTACAATGGGTAGGGCGGCGAAGCATGCCACCCACACAGATTCATAGAGAAACCGAGCGGAAACCGCACCAGCGCTGGTTCCGTTCGTAATGAGAGGAACCGCGTAGCCATGGCCGACCAAGACCGCAATCAAGGAGCGGACCGGGCAGACCGACGGCCCGATCGATCAGGTACCCAGGGCGGCCGCTCGGTTGGCAGGCAGAGCGACTCCCCCCGGAGCTCGGCCTCCCGCGATGACCGGGCGGGCGGGTATCGGGGAGCGCCTCCGAAGACCGCCGGGTCATCAGCCGGTCGTGGTGCCAGCGACCGCAGGTCAGGCGGCCCACGTGATGAAAACCGCGGCGGCTCAGAGCGCGCCGAGAGCGGGAAGCGTTCCTTCAACGCCCGGGATCTGCGCAGCGCCAACCGTCCAGACCGCGAACGGTCTCCCGATATCGATGAGGATGTGACCGGCGCCGAACTCGATCGGGTGACCCGGGCGCAGATCCGCAATCTTGAGGAGAAGAGCGCCGAGTGGGTAGCTCGCCACCTCGTGATGGCGGGCCGGCTGCTCGAGGACGAGCCCGAGCTCGCATTCCAGCACGCCCTGGCGGCCAGCCGCCGCGGGGGCAGGCTCGCCGTCGTCCGTGAAGCAGTGGGTTTGACCGCCTACGCTGCGGGACACTACGGGGAGGCGCTCCGGGAGTTCCGCACTTACCGCCGGATCAGCGGTTCGAACGATCATCTTCCGGTCATGGCCGATTGTGAACGAGGGCTGGGCCGCCCCGATCGCGCTCTCGATCTTGCCCAGTCAGAGGAGGCCGAAGGGCTGAGTTCTGCCGGCAAGGTGGAACTGGCCATGGTGGTCTCCGGTGCCCGCTCAGACCTGAAGCAACACGAGGCCGCGGTCGCAGCACTGGAAATCAGCCAGCTGGACCGCAACCGTGCATTCAGTTACAGCCCACGCCTGTTCCGCGCTTACGCCGCAGCGCTGGCGGCGGTTGGTCGCACCGCTGAAGCCGAGCAGTGGCGCCGTCAGGCCGGGATCGCGGACAGCGCTCTCGGGTTGGGCGAGTTCGCCGAGCCCGACATTGTTGACCTCGCCGGTGACGACGAGGTCATCCCCGATGCCTCGGCCGCCCGCCGACGGGTTGCCTCGTCCCCCTCCGGCAGTCCGGGGAGCACCTCGTTGGCCGAAGACCGGTCGGGAGCAGGCGAAGCCCCGGCGGCCGCCTCTGCGACCGACGCCGAGTCGAAGTCGGCCGGTCAGGAAGCGGCGGAAGCGGTAGCTGCCCAGCAGCCCGTGGAAACGCCGGGCGCCCCCGACGACGTCCCGGAGGAGGAAGTACGCCGTGCACCTGCCACCTGGCGTTCGCTTAACCGGCCCGCACCACTGCGCACCAGCCCCGAAGACGGGCAGGACTCCGAGAGGCACCATGACTGAGCCTTTCCTGATCTCGTCCTACGACGCACTGTTGGCCGATCTGGATGGTGTCGTATATGCGGGACCGAACGCCATTCCCGGGGCGGTGGAGTCCCTGGAGCGGTTGGCGGACACCGACGTCGCCCTCGCCTACATCACCAACAACGCGTCCCGATCAGCCGAACAGGTTGCGGCACATCTGCGTGAGCTGGGCGCTCCGGCGACAGCGACCCAGGTGTTCGGATCAGCGTTTGCCGGGGCTGAGCTCCTGGCCACGCTGGTGCCCGCCGGATCGACAGTCCTGGTCACCGGCAGTCAGACCCTGATCGACCAGGTCAAGGCACAGGGCCTGATCCCAGTCACCTCGGCCGAACCAACTCCTGATGCAGTCATTCAGGGCTTTGACCCCGACCTGGGGTGGAAGGACCTGGCCGAGGCTGCCTACGCGGTGGCGGGCGGTGCGGTGTGGGTAGCGACCAACACGGACCTGTCCATTCCGCAGCTCCGAGGCATCGCCCCCGGCAACGGGTCGTTGGTTGGGGCGGTGACAGCAGCCACCGGCAGCACTCCTGCGGTAGCCGGCAAACCCGAAGCACCGTTGTTCGTCACTGCAGCCAGACACCTCGGTGTCTCCCACCCCCTGGTGGTGGGGGACCGGCTCGACACCGACATCCTGGGTGGAAACCGCGCCCGGATGGACACTGCCCTGGTGCTTACCGGCGTCGACACGGTGCGGACGGCGCTGGCGGCTGTCGCCGATCAGCGTCCGAAGTTCCTCCTGTCCAGCCTCGAGGGGCTGTACGAGCCGTATCCGGAAATCAGCCAGAGCGAGGGCGTGTACCGGTGCGGGGCGTCGTCGGCGATGGTCGACGGCGGAACCATCCACCTGACCGGGGACCCAGCGAGCCTGGACACCTGGCGTGCCGCCTGCAGCGCCTGGTGGCGCGCCCATCCTGACACTGTGACCGCCGCACTGCCCACCCTGCAGTCCGCGGGCAGCCCAGTGCTCGACGAGACCGCAGGCCACTGATGACCGGCACTGACCCGGGCTTTCCCCTTCCGGCGGAGACCAGCGGGGACACCAGCGTGGATGAGCTGACCGCTCATCTGGCCGGTATCCCGGACCTCCCCATCGGCGACCACAACCGCCTGTACACGGGACTCCACGACGGCCTGCTTGCCGAGCTCAACGCCGACCCGCCCAAAGCCCATGACGCGCCTTGATCAGGCTCTGGTGGCCCGCGGGCTGGCACGGTCCCGGTCGCACGCCGCCCAGCTCATCGCCGCTGGCCGGGTGCGCCGTGCCGGCGTCCTCCAGGCCAAGGCCGCCAGCAAGGTCCAGGATTTCGAGGAACTGGCAGTCGACGACGGCGGTGCTCCCGACTTCGTCAGCCGTGCCGGGGTGAAGCTCGATGGGGCCCTGCGGTCCTTCACCGAGGTCACCGTCGAGGGAAAACGGTGCCTCGACGCCGGGGCCTCCACGGGCGGCTTCACCGAGGTGCTCCTCCGCGGAGGGGCGTCCCGAGTGGTAGCCGTCGACGTCGGGCACGGCCAGCTCGTTGCGGACCTGCGCCGGGACTCACGGGTCGACGTCGTCGAGGGACTCAACGTGCGTCAACTGGAGCCCGACGCCATCGGCGGCCGGGTTGATCTGACGGTGGCGGACCTGTCCTTCATTTCCCTCACCCTGGTGCTGCTCCCACTCGCCCAGGCCACCAAACCCGGCGGTGACATGGTGCTGCTCATCAAACCCCAGTTCGAAGTGGGCAAGGGAAAGCTGAACTCCAGCGGGGTGGTCGCAACCGAGGAGGAACGGCGCCGCGCCGTCGGACAGGTGATCGGCAGCGCCCTGACCCACGGACTGACCGTGTCGGGGCTGATCCGCAGTCAACTGCCGGGTCAGGACGGAAATGTTGAGTTCTTTGTGTGGATAACAGTGCCGACCGGCCCTCTGGTGCCTAGGATCGAAGGGGAGCTTGATCGCATGACCCGGCAGGTGCTGGACTCCAGCACTGCTTTTACTGATGCCCGGCTAGTGACCGGCACGCCAGACGGCGCACGGGATACGACGGAGCTTCAATGACACGACGGATACTGGTCCTTGCCCACACCGGGCGACACGACGCGATGGCGGCTGCCCAGGAAGCCTGTACGCAGCTGCACCAGTCGGGGCTGGTCCCCGTCATGCGGGGTGAGGAACTGAAGGATATCCAGGACGAGTACGGGGTGCTCACCGCGCCCACCGAGACCCTCGGCGTCGATGTTGGCCTCGACCAGGTTGAGCTGGGGATGGTGCTGGGCGGCGATGGCACAATTCTCCGCGCCGCGGAACTGGTCCGCGGCTCCGAGGTCCCCCTGCTCGGCGTCAACCTTGGGCATGTCGGGTTCCTCGCTGAAAGCGAACGGGCCGACCTCACGGAGACGGTACGCCGGGTGGTAGACCGTGACTACACCGTCGAAGAGCGCATGACCATCGACGTCCAGGTGTGGCGCGGTGACGTCCTCGCAGCCCAGACCTGGGCCCTGAACGAGGCGGCCGTCGAAAAGGCCAGCCGCGAACGGATGATCGAGGTGGTGATGGAGGTTGACGGGCGTCCCCTGAGCTCCTTCGGGTGCGACGGCGTCGTGATGGCAACGCCCACCGGGTCGACCGCCTACGCCTTCTCCTCCGGTGGACCCGTGGTGTGGCCCGAGGTGGAAGCCCTGCTGATGGCACCGATCAGTGCCCATGCCCTCTTTGCCAAGCCTCTGGTGATCGCGCCGACGTCGGTCCTCGCAGTGGAGATCCTCACCCGCACCGACGCGGCGGGCGTCCTGTGGTGCGACGGGCGGCGCACCGTCGACCTGCCGCCCGGCGCCCGGGTGGAAGTCCGCCGTGCAGCGACCCCGGTGCGGTTGGCTCGCACCCAACTCACCCCCTTCTCCGAGCGACTCGTGAAGAAATTCTCGCTCCCCACCCAGGGGTGGCGTGGCCCGACCAGTCATGCAGGAGGCACCGGCCAGTGATTGAAGAAATCCGCATCCGCGACCTAGGCGTCATCACCGATGCCACGCTGCACCTGGGCGGCGGTTTCACCGTGGTGACCGGCGAAACCGGTGCCGGCAAGACGATGGTGATCACCGCTCTGGGACTGCTGCTCGGTGCGCGGGCCGACGCCGGTGCCGTACGTCTCGGAGCGAAAGCCGCCTCAGCCGAGGCGGTCCTGCGGATCGCCCCGCACAGTACGGCCGCACTGCGTGCTGCGGAAGCCGGCGGGGAACTGGACGAGTCGGAGGGCGCAGCTGAGCTGATCGTCGCACGCACCGTCAATAGTGACGGACGGAGCCGCGCATACGTCGGCGGCAGATCAGCGCCTGCGGGGGTGCTTGCTGAGCTGGGATCGGCGCTGGTGGTCGTCCATGGCCAGTCCGATCAGCTGCGCCTGAAAACCACTGCGGCCCAGCGGGAAGCGCTGGACAAGTTCGCCGGGCCCCCACTGGCCGAGGCCCTGGAACGCTATCAGGTGAGCTACCGCCGCCTGCAGGAGGCGGCCGCTGAACTGGAGCAACTCCTGACCGACTCGCGGGAACGGGTCCGGGAGGCCGAATCACTGCAAATCGCGCTCGAAGAAATTGACGCCGTCGCACCGCAGCCCGGCGAAGATGAGAACCTGAAGGCGGAGTCCATCCGCCTGGGCCATGTCGAGGAACTTCGGGCCGCGGCGTTCAAAGCCCACCAGGCGCTCGTCTCGGGGGAATTCGCCGACGATCAGGACGCTACAGTGCTCGTCGATGCCGCCAAACGCCAACTGGAATCGGCGGGGGACCACGACCCAGCCCTGGCCGCGCTGGCGGGGCGGCTCGCCGAGGTGGGCTACATCCTCACCGATATTTCCACGGAGCTCTCAGGCTATAGCGCCTCCCTCGATAGTGATGGTCCCGGCCGGCTGGCCGACGTCGAATCACGACGGGCCGAACTGGCCGTTCTCATCCGCAAGTACGCGCCGAGCATCGATGAGGTCCTGGAATGGGCCGAGGCCGGGCAGCTCCGGCTGGGGGAGCTCGGCGATGACTCCACCCGGATTGAGGCCCTCACTGCCGAGATTGACACCCTCGAGGAGACGGTGTCCGGGCAGGCCACGGAGCTGACCGTTCTACGCACCAGTGCGGCGGCTACCCTTGCCGAACGGGTCACCGACGAATTGTCCGCCCTCGCCATGGCCGCTGCCAGCCTGGTCATCGACGTGACGCCAGGGGAACGCACCCTGTTCGGCGCCGACTCGATTGCGTTCCTCCTCCAGCCGCACCCCGGCTCGGCCCCGCGGCCGCTGGGCAAAGGTGCGTCGGGCGGAGAACTCTCACGGGTGATGCTCGCGATCGAAGTGGTGCTGGCCGCCGTCGACCCCGTCCCGACCTTCGTGTTCGACGAGGTGGACGCGGGCGTCGGCGGCAAGGCGGCTGTGGAAATCGGGCGACGACTCGCCATGCTCGCCGAGCACGTTCAGGTGATTGTGGTCACCCACCTGCCCCAGGTGGCGGCGTTCGCGTCCCAGCACATCAGGGTGACCAAGAACGTGTCGGCGACCGCCGCCGGTGACGGTGTCACCGCCAGCGACGTCGAAGTCCTGCCCGAAGCGGAGCGGGTCCGGGAGCTGGCACGCATGCTCGCCGGCCAGGAAGAGTCGGCGACAGCCCAGGCCCACGCCGAGGAACTGCTCGCGGACGCAGCGCGGACCGCCTCGAAGTGCTAGGCTCGAACTCCGTGGTGCAATCAACAAATTCCCGGTTCCAGAAGTCCGCCAAGACTACCAAGCACGTCTTCGTGACGGGTGGCGTAGCCTCCTCCCTCGGGAAGGGACTCACCGCTTCAAGCCTCGGTCATCTTCTCCGTGCGCGTGGCTTATCCGTCACGATGCAGAAGCTCGACCCGTATCTCAACGTCGACCCGGGCACCATGAATCCCTTCCAGCACGGCGAGGTCTTCGTGACCGACGACGGCGCTGAAACGGACCTCGACATCGGCCACTACGAGCGTTTCCTCGACGAGAGTCTGGACGGGTCAGCGAACGTGACCACCGGCCAGATCTACTCGACGGTCATCGCCAAGGAACGCCGCGGCGAATACCTCGGTGACACCGTCCAGGTCATCCCGCACATCACCGACGAAATCAAGCGTCGGATGCGGTTGCCTTCCGAACACGTCGAAGCGAAGAAGGCCCCCGACGTCATCATCACCGAGATCGGTGGCACCGTCGGTGACATCGAATCGCAGCCCTTCCTCGAGGCAGCCCGCCAGGTACGCCAGGACATTGGCCGCAACAACGTGTTCTTCCTGCACGTCTCCCTGGTGCCCTACATCGGCCCCTCCCAGGAACTGAAAACCAAGCCCACCCAACACTCCGTGGCGATGCTGCGCTCCATCGGTATCCAGCCGGACGCGATCGTCATCAGGTCCGACCGCGAAATCCCGGACGCCATGCGGGAAAAGATCGGCAGGATGTGCGACGTCGACGTCGACGCCGTCGTCAACGCGGCCGACGCCGCCAGCATCTACGACATCCCCAAGACCCTGCACGCCCAGGGCCTCGACGCGTACATTGTGCAGGCCCTGGACCTGAAGTTCAAGGACGTCAACTGGACCAAGTGGAACAAGCTGCTCGACGCCGTCCACCACCCCAAACACACCGTCGAGATTGCCCTGGTGGGCAAGTACATCGACCTGCCGGACGCCTACCTGTCGGTGACTGAGGCGCTGCGCGCCGGCGGTTTCGCCAACAAGTCCAAGGTGGTCATCCGCTGGGTGCCCTCGGACAACTGCGACACCCCCGAAGGAGCGGCGCAGGCACTCGACGGAGCCGATGCCATCTGCGTTCCGGGTGGTTTCGGCATTCGTGGCCTCGAAGGAAAACTTGGGGCCCTCACTTACGCCCGCGAAAACTCGGTCCCCACGCTGGGACTCTGCCTTGGGCTGCAGTGCATGGTCATCGAATACGCCCGCAACGTGGTGGGCCTTGAGGGCGCATCCTCAAGTGAGTTCGACCCCGACACCGAGTTCCCGGTCATCGCGACCATGGCCGAACAATTGCACATTGTCGACGGCGACGGAGATATGGGCGGCACCATGCGCCTCGGCCTGTGGGAGGCGAAGCTCGACGAAGGTTCAGTGGTGGCCCGCACCTACGGGAAGACCACTGTCAGCGAACGCCACCGCCACCGCTACGAGGTCAACAACGATTTCCGTGAGCAGATCTCGGCAGCTGGCCTGGTGTTCTCAGGAACGTCGCCCGACGGCAAGCTGGTCGAGTTCGTTGAACTGCCGAAGAACGTCCACCCGTACTATGTGGCGACCCAGGCGCACCCCGAGCTGAGCTCACGCCCCACCCGCCCGCACCCGCTGTTCGCCGGACTGGTCAAGGCTGCGCTGCTTCGTCGCGGGGTCAAGGCCTAGCATGAGCCAGGGGGCGGACGTGGAGGAATCGGCGCAGCCGCTGGGTGACCGGCAGAGCCCCCGGCGTTTGCTGGACTCTACGGTGGTCTACGAGGGCAGGATCTGGAACGTCGTCAGCGACACCTTCTCCCTCACTGATGACGGTCACGGCGAACCGCTGGTGCGCGACTACATCGAGCATCCTGGTGCTGTGGCCGTGTTGGCTCTGAACGATGCCGGGCAGGTGCTGTTGATCAACCAGTACCGTCACCCGGTGCGGATGACGCTCTGGGAGATCCCGGCGGGCCTGCTGGATGTTCCTGATGAGGATTTTGTCGCGGCTGCAGCTCGTGAGCTCGCTGAGGAGGCGGATCTCACCGCTGAGCGGTGGAACGTTCTGACCGACCTGTTCCTGTCCCCCGGGTCATCCAGTGAAGCGTTGCGTATCTATCTGGCGCGGGGTGTCGCGGAGATCCACCCTGATGAACGCCACGAACGCACCCACGAGGAAGCAGAAATTGAGTTGGCCTGGGTCGACCTGGACGAGGCCGTCGCGGCTGTCCTGGCCGGCCGGATTCACAGCCCCTCGGCCGTCGCAGCGATTCTCGCCGCATCAGTGGCACGGGACTCTGGCTACGACCAGCTGCGACCCGCCGATGAGCCCTGGCCAGAGCACTCCAGCCAGCACCACACCTGGCCCAACGGATCGGTCCTGAAGGGCTAACGATGGCGGTTCCTGCAACGCGGACCGCAGTCGACGACCTGCGGGAGACCGGGCCCGGACGGCTCATGGGCGAGTACCTGCAGCACATGGCAGTGGAGCGCGGCCTGTCAGCCAACACCCTGGCCGCGTACCGGCGCGACCTGTTGAGGTACCACCGGTTTTTGGTGACCCGTTCAGTCACCGACGTGCAGCGGATCACCCGGCATGACATCTCGGCGTTCGCGCAGGCCCTGTCCACTGGTTCGGATGGCCTCGCCGCACTGAGCCCGCGGTCCGCCGCGCGCACCGTCGTCGCGGTCCGTGGCCTGCACCGGTTCTGGGCGCTGGAGGGCATCTGTACCGCCGATCCCGCCCACGACATTCATCCTCCCATCGCCGGTAAGCGGCTCCCGAAAGCCATTTCGGTCGATGAGGTGACCCGCATCCTGGAGGCTGTGAACACGGATACCCCGGGTGGACAGCGGGACCGGGCGCTGCTGGAATTCCTCTACTCCACCGGCTCCCGGATCAGCGAGGCGGTGGGGCTCGACGTCGACGACGTGTCGGTGGATGCGGCGCTGGAAGGCCCCGCCGTCGTCCGCTTGTTCGGCAAGGGGTCCAAGGAGCGGATGGTGCCGTTGGGGTCGTATGCGGCGAAGGCCATTGACTCCTACCTGGTCCGGGCGCGGCCAGCTTTGTCCGCCAACGGCCGGGGTAACCCGGCGCTGTTCCTGAACCTGCGCGGTGGACGACTGAGCCGGCAGAGTGCGTGGACCATCCTGAAGTCCGCGGCTGAGAAGGCCGGGGTGACCGGCGAGGTGTCGCCGCACACCCTGCGACACTCCTTCGCGACCCATTTACTGGAGGGCGGCGCGGACGTGAGGGTGGTGCAGGAGCTGCTGGGGCACGCCTCGGTCACCACCACCCAGGTGTACACCCTGGTTACTGCGGATACCCTCCGCGAGGTCTATGCTGCTGCGCATCCACGCGCTCTCTGATCCATTCGAAGGGGTATCGCTTTTTGCGGTTCTGCCAGTATCCTGTTCCACCTCTGCACCGGGTCCGCAAAGCCTTCGCGAAAACCCTACCCGACGTGTTGCCGACCGAGGGAGATACGTGAGATGGATCCTAGTGAACGGCTCGTTCGAGGAATACGCATGATCGGGAGCGTACCGGTGCTGGCGGGTGTTGGACCGGGCCGGAGTTCTTCAGCCCAGGTGTTCAGCGATCAAGCCGAGCCTGGCCCGTCGCGGACGCCGCTGACACGTCGACGCAGGTGGGCTATCGCGGCGGGTGTGACAGCCGCGGTTGCGGCCCTGGCTGCCGCTGTCATCATCAGTGGAAACTTCGGTCCCACGGCGCCTCTGGCGACTGATCAACCTAACTCCGTGGGGACCGGGTCGGCTGCGGCATCGAGTGAGCCTGCGCCCACCACTCCCGCGGCAGCCGGGTCCCCGCTGGCAACCTATACGCCCACCGGGGTGGGCGGAGACGCGGCGTTGCTGACCGGTTCACTCATCCTCGAGGACGGTTGTGTGTACATTGAGGCCTCTGACTCGACCCGGGTCCTCGCATATTTTCCGGACACGGATGCGTCCTGGTCCGATGGTGTACTGACCTTCTTCGGTACCGATTACCAGCTCGGACAAACGATCTCCCTCGGGGGAGGGGCAAGCACCGTTGCGGACACGGAAGAAAACTCGGCATCGTTCTTCACCCCCGAGTCCTGCCGGCCGGACAGTCGATGGATAGTTTCACAGGTTCCTCCGTCGCCGCTGGACATCACCACCACAGAGCCTGTCAGGGAGCCGTCCTCAGCGGCCGACATGGGGCTGACCGTGGAGGTGCCAGCCGGCTGGGATCTGGTTGCAGGGGCACAAGGGTTGGACGTCCTGAACCCGGCCGGGGAAGTGGTGTCCAATCTGCAACGTTCCGCCGAGGGCGGCATCGGGGGAGCCTGCGCTGAGCCGGCAGTTCCCTGGCAAGAGGTCCGTGCCCTGCCGGTCTCGGTCGACACACCCAATGGGCCAGTCAACGCAAAATTCGTGCTCCGGGTCTTCACCGGCGATCGAATAGTCGGAACCACCGCGCTGGTCCTCGCCGACGACCCGACGGCGGGCGAGGGATGCATGCTCTATAACGTGATTTCAAGCGCCGAGGTGGGTTTGCTGTCTCTCACCAACAACTTCCAGCTCTCACCCTATGGGGAGGGCCGGCAGTTCGAGTCCCTCTCCGATGCTGAGGCCTACGCCGGATCGGCGGAGTTCGACGCCCTGGCAGCCATCGCCGAGTCGATCGTCATCACCGACTAGCCAGTACCCATCCTCGGCTCTCCAAGGGGTTCCGGGGACTACACTTGGGGCTCATGAGCCCCCGCCTCGTTGTCCTGTGCTTCCTGTTTCGTGACACGGACTCGGGCAGCGAAGTGCTGCTCGGGCTCAAGAAGACCGGGTTCGGCGCCGGGCGGATCGTTACTCTCGGCGGGGGAGTAGAAGCTGGGGAAACCGACGCCCAGGCCGCGGTGCGGGAAGTCGCGGAGGAATCCGGCGTCGTCGTCGGAGTGTCACAACTGACTCAGCTGGGACGGATCCGCTGGCGCTTCCCTTCCCAACCGGCAGCCGACATGGACGCCGCGATCTTCACTGCCGATGAGTGGGCCGGAACCCCGCAGCCCACCGCCGAGGTGGACCCCGCCTGGTATCCGGTGAATGATCTGCCGTGGGAGGGCATGTGGGAGGACGCACAACATTGGCTGGGGTCGGTGATCGCCGGCGAACAACTGGACGTGCTCGTCACCCTCAACCCGGACAACGAAACCGTGAGCAGCGCGGTCTGGGCCAACCCATAAGGGTCGAGTCAACAGAAATGACGGGTTTTCCAAGGAAAACCCGTCATTTCTGTTGACTCGATCCAAAAAAGGGAGGGAGCTAGGGGACCTGGCGCTGCTCCGGGCCGTTGTAGGCGCTGAGCGGGCGGATCAGGGAGTTGGAAGCGGCCTGCTCCATGATGTGGGCGGTCCACCCAGTGATCCGGGCGGCGATGAACAGGGGCGTGAACATCTCCGTGTCGAACCCCATCAGGTGGTAGGTGGGCCCGGCAGGGTAGTCGAGGTTGGGTTTGATGCTCTTCGCCTCGTCCATTGCGGTTTCCAGTCCGCTGTACAGGCCCAGCAGCTCCGGCCGGTCGAAGTGCTCGATCATCCCGTCGAGCGCGGCCTTCATGGTGGGAACCCGCGAGTCGCCGTTCTTGTAGACCCGGTGACCGAAGCCCATCACTTTCTTCTTCTGGGCGAGGGCGTCCTCCATCCAGGCCTTGGCGCGGGCTGCGGCGTCCTCTCGGGACTCGTCGGTGCGGATGCCGATCTCCTCGAACGTGTGCATCACAGCCTCGTTGGCCCCGCCATGCAGCGGTCCCTTGAGGGCGCCAATCGCTCCGGTGACCGCCGAGTGGAGGTCAGCCAGGGTTGACGTGATGACCCGGGCGGTGAAGGTCGACGCGTTGAAGGAGTGCTCGGCGTAAAGCACCATCGATACGTTGAACGCCTCCACCACCTCCGGGGCAGCCTCCTCACCGAAAGTCATCCAGAGGAAGTTGGCCGAGTAGTCGAGATCGTCCCGCGGTGCAACGATCTCCTGGCCGCGACGACGGCGTTGGTCGTAGGCGACGACGGCCGGGAACGCTGCGAACAGCTCCATTGCCTTCTCGAGGTTGGCCTCGGGGGAGGAATCTGACGCCTTGGGGTGGTTGGCGCCGAGCACCGACACAGCGGTACGGGCGACGTCCATCGGGTGGCAGGAGGTGGACAGCAGATCGATGGCGGCTTTGACGTTGTCGGCCAGCGCACGGTGACTGCGCTCGAACGCTGTGAACTCGGCCAACTGCTCCTTCGACGGAAGATCGCCGTGCCACATCAGGTAGGCAACCTCTTCAAAGCTGCACTTTGCGGCCAGCTCCTGCACTGGGTACCCGCGGTACAGGAGGGAGTTGGTGTCGGAGTTGACCATCGAGATGGCCGTGGTGTCGACCGTGACCCCGGCCAGCCCTTTGTAGATCTGCGTTTCTGTCGTTTCTGTCATGGTGACTCCTGTTCAACGGCGGAAGGGGCCTGCTGCGTCGTGTGCTCCGGGGAACCGGGCACCTGAAAATTGAATACCGAGGTGTCAAAACGGTTGTACGCCTCGTAGTCCACGAGCTCGTACAGCCGGGCCCGGGTCTGCATGGCACCGACGGCCCCCTGCTGGGTGCCGTCGGCCTTGATGATTTCCAGCGTACGCTCCGCTGCGCCCATTGCACTACGCAGCAGGGTCACGGGATAGATCACCATGTTGACGCCCGCCGAGGCGAGCTCGTCCAGGGTGAACAGCTCACTCTTCCCGAACTCGGTCATATTGGCGAGGATCGGGACGTCGACGGCGTCGCGGATGGCCTGGAACTCAGTCAGGTCCCGCATGGCCTCGGGGAAGATGGCGTCGGCGCCGGCGTCGACCAGGGCCTTCGCCCGGTCCTTGGCAGCGTCGAGGCTGTCAGTGCCGCGGATGTCGGTGCGCGCCATGATGAGGAAGTTCGGATCCCGACGGGCGTCGGCCGCGGCCCGGATGCGTTTGGTGGCCGTGTCCAGGTCCACCACATTTTTGCCGTCCAGGTGCCCGCACCGTTTGGGGTTGAACTGGTCCTCGATGTGGCAGCCCGCCAGCCCGGCGTTTTCCAGTTCCTGGATGCTGCGGGCAACGTTCATGGGCTCGCCGAAGCCGGTGTCGGCGTCGACAATTGACGGCAGATCGGTCATCCGGGCGATCTGCCCGGCACGGGTGGCCACCTCGGTCAGGGTCGTCAGGCCAATGTCCGGCAGGCCAAGGTCGTTGGCGAGGACCGCGCCGGAGATGTAGACGCCGTCGAACCCCTTGTCCTCGATCAATCGCGCTGACAGGGGATTGAACGCACCGGGGAACTGCTGGATGCGTCCGGAGGCGAGACCCTCCCGGAAGGCGATGCGCTTCTGCTCGGGAGTGATAGCTGAGTACAACATTTAGAACAGTCCCTTCGGGGCGGTGGCGGGGTCGATGATGCCGGCGGCGGCGACCAGGTTGAGCTGGTCCAGTTCGCCTGCGGTGAGCTCCGGCAACCGCTCGACGACGGCGAGGAACCGGTCGATCTCTGCCTCGTCGACAATTCTTTTGCCGTCCTGGCCTGCGGCCAAAGTGCGTAGCTTGTTGATGTACTGCTCCCGGGCGAATGGCCGGGCACCGAGGGGATGCGCGTCGGCGACAGCCAGCTCATCGGTGATGACGGTGCCATCGGTCAGGGTGATTTCCACCCGGCCGCCGAAAGCCTTCTCGCTGATATCCAGTGAGTGGTAGCGCCGGGTCCACTCCGGGTCCTCCAGGGTGGTGACCTTGTGCCAGAGTGCCACGGTGTCCGCCCGGCCAGCCCGCTCGGGGGTGTAGGAGTCAACATGGTGCCAGGAACCGTCCTGCAGCGCGACCGTGAAGATGTAGGGCACCGAGTGGTCGAGGGTCTCGCGGGATGCGGTGGGATCGTACTTCTGCGGGTCGTTTGCACCGGATCCGATGACGTTGTGGGTGTGGTGCGAGGTGTGGATGACGATCGACTTCACCTGCTCGGGGTCGGCCGCCTCCGGGTGTGCCGCATGGAGCTTGCGGGCGAGGTCGATCAGGGCCTGCGCCTGGTACTCGGCCGAGTGCTCCTTGGTGTAAGTGTCGAGGATGGCGCGCTTCGGTTCGCCTGCGGCGGGCAGCGGCACCTCGTAGCGACCATCGGGGCCGTCCAGTAGCCAGGCAATGACCCCGTCCTCACCCTCGTAGATCGGGGTGGGGGAGGTCTGGCCGCGTATCGCCCGGTCCGCTGACTCCACCGCCATCTTTCCGGCGAAGGCCGGCGCGTGAGCCTTCCAGGTGGAGATCTCGCCCTTCCTGGACTGCCGGGTGGCGGTGGTGGTGTGCAGGGCCTGGCCGATGGACTGGAAGATGGTCTCGACGTCGAGCTCCAACAACGTGCCAATGCCAGCGACTGCTGATGGGCCGAGATGGGCTACGTGATCGATCTTGTGCTGGTGGAGGCAGATGGCTTTGACCAAATCCACCTGGATCTCGTAGCCCGTGGTGATGGCGCGCAGCAAATCCCGTCCGGATCGGCCGGTGTGCTGGGCGACGGCGAGGATGGGCGGGATGTTGTCGCCCGGGTGGGAGTAGTCGGCGGCCAGGAACGTGTCGTGATAATCCAGTTCGCGGACGGCGACGCCGTTGGCCCAGGCTGCCCACTCCGGGGAGGTCTTCTGGTTGATCCCGAAGATGGTCGCACCGGCGCCATTCGACGACGCCGGGTGGCTGGTGGCCTGCGCGCGGGCAGCGACCACCGGGGCGCGGGTGAATGAGGCGACGGCCACTGAGGCATTATCGATGATGCGGTTGATCACCATGTCGGCGACGTCGTCGTCGACCTCCACCGGGTCGGCAGCGACCAGCGCCAGCCGGTAGGCGAGCTGCTCCTCGCGGGGGAGGTTTTCTTCGCTGCGGTGGGTGCGGACCAGATGATGTTCAACCATTGGGGTGAGCCTTTCGGGAGGGGGTGGACCCGGCGTCGAAGCTAAGTTTCGATGCCAGCAGGTGGGCAAGACTGTTGTGTAGGTGGATCTTGGTGGCCGCTATCGCCAGATCGGTGTTGCCGCCGGCAATCGACCGGGCAATCTGGGCGTGCTCGGCGGCTGAGGCGAGCAGTCGGTCGCTGTTGTCCTTGGCCAGGCGTCTGATCCGTACGAGCTGCGCGCGGAGCTGGCCTTGCGCCTGGCGAAGGAACTGGTTGTCCGCGGCGTCGTCGACGGCGAGGTCCAGTTCCGAGACCAGGGCGTAGTAGGCGCGCTGGTCCGGGTCGGCACCGGCGATGAGGCTGGACGCGTCCTCGAAGCGCTGTGCCAGGGCGGTGAAGACGTGGGGATTCCGGTGCGCCGCAGCCAGCTCGGCGGCCTTGCAGTCCAGGGCCAGCCGGACATCGAAAAGTTCAGTCATCTTCGCCAGGGAAATATCGGTGACGACGACGCCGCGTCCGGCCTGCGCCGCGGTCAGGCCTTCCGCTCCGAGCCGGGCTAGTGCCTCCCGAAGGGGGGTCCGGGACACTCCGAGCCGGGCCGACTGCTCAACCTCGGCGAGGACGGTGCCCGGAACCAGCCGCCACTCGACAATGTCGGACTTCAGTGCGGCGTAGGCCCTGTCGCTTGCTCGCACTGGTCCTCCTGCCGACGCTGGCCTGTACCGGTGACGGTGTTCACCAGTACAGCCAATGTATACAAGGAGGTCAGGTACCGCAAGATATCAGCCAAACAGGTGGCCAATTCGGCCTTTTCTGTATACACGACGGGAGCTTCATCAGTAGGATGACACCACAACACACTGACGTGGAGGAGCGCTCAATGAGCCAGGACTATCGCACGCTGTATCGCCAAAGCCTTGAGGCCCCCGACGAGTTCTGGCTGGAAGCGGCTCAGGCGGTGACCTGGACGCAGCCGCCGACCACGGCAGTGGACAGCACTGCGGCGCCACTTCATCGGTGGTTTCCCGACGGAGAACTCAACACCGCCTACAACGCACTGGACCGCCACATCGAGGCCGGGCGGGGTGACGCCACCGCCTTGATCTACGATTCGGCGATGCTCGGCGTCGCACGGAAATACAGCTACACCGAGTTGCGCGATGAGGTGGCACGCTTCGCCGGGGTGCTGCGCTCGCAGGGAGTAGCCAAGGGTGACCGGGTGGTCATCTACTTGCCCATGGTGCCGGAGGCGGTGATCGCGATGCTCGCCACCGCACGCCTCGGGGCGGTTCACTCGGTGGTCTTCGGCGGGTTCGCCGCGAAGGAACTCGCCTCACGGATCCAGGATGCCCGACCCACCGTCGTCGTGACGGCGTCCGGTGGTCTTGAGCCCCGCGGGCCCATCGAGTACCTTCCTTCAGTGCATCAGGCGCTCGACATCAGCGACCATCGAGTGGCCACGGTGATCGTGAAATCCCGCGAGGGGTTCCTCCATCACGCCTCCGACTACGGGTCGACGTCGGACGGCTCGACATCGGACAAGCAGGGATCGGGCGCTGAGGGAGCGGGCACTGAGGGATCGGGCGCTGTCTGGCTGGACTGGGACACCGCGCTGGCTACCGCCGACCCAGCCGACCCGGTGCCCGTCCTCGCGACTGACCCGCTCTACATCCTGTACACCTCGGGAACCACCGGGTCCCCCAAGGGCGTGGTGCGGGACAACGGCGGCCACGCCGTCGCCCTGGCCTGGTCAATCACCAACATTTTCGGCGTCGGCCCGGGGGACGTGATGCTGACGGCTTCGGATGTGGGCTGGGTGGTGGGTCATTCCTTCATCGTGTACGCGCCGTTGCTCGTGGGCGCGACAACGGTCCTGTACGAGGGGAAGCCGGTCGGCACGCCTGATGCTGGCGCGTTCTGGCGGCTGATCGACGATCACCGGATCAACGTCATGTTCACGGCGCCGACGGCGTTACGCGCGGTGCGGAAGGTCGATCCGGAGGCGAAGCTGCTGAAGAATTACGACACTTCGAGCCTTCGGCTGCTGTTCTGCGCGGGCGAGCGGCTTGACGTCGACACCTACCACTGGACGGGAGCGGCACTCGGTGTGCCAGTGATCGACAACTGGTGGCAAACCGAGACGGGCTGGCCCATCTGTGCGAACCCGCGGGGAATCGAGGAACTTCCCATCAAGGCGGGCTCGCCAACTGTGCCGCAGCCCGGGTATGACCTGAGGATTCTCGACGGCGAGGGCCATGAGGTACCCACCGGAACCGAGGGAAACATTGCGTTGAAGCTGCCGCTGCCGCCCGGGACGCTGCCCACCCTGTGGGGGAGCGACGAACGGTTCATCAGCTCCTATCTCAGCGCTTTCGACGGCTACTACGTCACGGGCGACTCTGGCTACCTCGACGACGACGGCTATGTCTTCGTCATGGGCCGCACCGACGACATCATCAATGTGGCGGGGCACCGGCTGTCCACCGGGGCTATCGAGCAGGTGCTGGCGCAGCATCCAGCAGTCGCCGAATGCGCGGTGATTGGACTGTCCGATCCGCTGAAGGGCCAGCGGGCCAGCGGCTACGTGGTGCTGAAAGCGGGCGCGGACATTGACCCCGCCACATTGGAACAGGAACTGATTGCCCTGGTCCGGAACCAGATTGGCCCGGTAGCCGACTTCAAGCAGGCTGTGGTGGTGGATGGCCTGCCGAAAACGAGGTCAGGGAAAATCCTCCGCAAAACCATGCGTCAGATCGCTGCCCGTGAGGACTACGTGGTGCCCTCCACCATCGAGGACCACAGTGTGCTCGATGCCATGAAGCCGATCCTCCGGGGAACGGCAGACCGCTAGCTGATCCAGGAGTATTCGAACTCGGGCCGCCCGCGGGTGCCGTAGCGCGGGACGCGGCGGGCGGACTCCTGATCGGCTAGATACTCAAGGTAGCGGCGGGCAGTCACCCGTGACAGGGCCAGATCCGCCGCGACCTCAACCGCCGAGACGGCGGTCCCGCCCCGCTTGAGCATGAGGATCACACCCTTGAGCGTCTCGTGGGACAGCCCCTTTGGCAGGTTCCCCTGAGCAGGCGGGCGGAGGGCGGCCAGCGCGTTGTCCACCTCCGACTGGGTCGTCGAAGACGCCTGCGCTACCAACTGGTCCCGGAACGAACGGTAGTTCTTCAGCTTGTCGCTGAACGCCGAATAGGTGAACGGTTTGATTAAGTACTGAACAATCCCGGAGGAGATGGCTGACCTGACGATGTGCAGTTCCCTCACGGCGGTGATGGCAATGATGTCGGTGGGTAGCCCCGCTCCGCGGATCTTGCGGATGATGTCCAGGCCGTGGATATCGGGCAGGTTCATGTCGAGCAGCACGAGGTCCACCCGTTCGGCGCCGGCGGACAGGAAACCCATCGCCTCCGACCCGTTGTGGGCCACTCCCGCAAGACTGAATCCCTCCAGCCGCCTGATGTATTCAGCGTGGGCCTCGGCGGTGATCGTGTCGTCCTCGATCACCAGAACCTTGATCTCCTCAGACATGGGTGCCTCCAGGAAGTCGGGTCGGAGACGACCCGGTGGCGGTTGGGGTCAGGGGCAGCAGGACTGTGAAACGGGCGCCGGCCTCGTTTTCCACTGCTATCGAACCGCCGAGCCCCTGCACCGCTTGCCGCACCAGCGCCAGTCCCAGCCCGCGCCCGGCCCCGCCCGGACTCTCGGGTTCCTTGGTACTGAATCCCATAGCGAAGGCGTCTGCACCGGTGGCCGTCATTCCCCGCCCGCTATCACTGACCGTGAGCTCCAAGCTTTCACCCTTGCGTTCCAGGGCAAGGCTTACCCGGCGGGCGGGGGAGTCGGCGGCGGCGTCGAACGCGTTATCCAGGAGGTTACCGATGATGGTCACCAGGGCTCCCGGATCGAGATGCGAGGTTTCAATGGAGCCGTCGACGGCGATCGCCAGTTCGATCCCGCGTTCGTTGGCCTGGGCAGCCTTCCCCACCAGCAGGGCGGTAATGAACGGCTCGTCGATGGCACCAAGGACGTCGTCGGTAAGTTGCTGCGACTGGGTCAGATCCCGGGTGGCGAAGTCCAGCGCCTCAGCCCGGCGGTCCAATTCGATCAGGGAGACGATGGTGTGCAAACGGTTGGCGTGCTCGTGGGTCTGGGCGCGAAGGGCATCGGTGAGGGTACGCATGGTTTGCAGCTCACCGGTCAGCGCCTCAATCTCCGTGTGGTCCCGCAGGGTGGTGACGGTGCCCAGGGGTTTAGCACCGGAGGCCGGCGACCCACCGCCGGGTACTGCCGCTTCCTGGTTGACGACCAGGATCCGCTCGCTGGTGACGTGGAATTCGTCGATGGCTTGCCGCCCGGTGGTCAGTAGTTCAACGAGCGACGGCGGGAGGTCCAGTTCGGTGGCAGCCGTAGGTTGCCCGGCCCGGGCGGGTGGCAGCCCGAGGAGGTGGGCCGCCTGGTCGTTGTAGAGCACCAGTTCTCCGCTGGGGTTAGTGAGGACCAGCCCCTCGCGGACGGAATGCAGCACCGAGTCGTAAAACACGAACATGTGGGAGAGCTGGTCCGTTCCCAACCCGAGGGTCGCCCGGCGCAGATGCCGGCTGAGCAGGAAGGACACTCCGGCGCCTGCGGTGACGGCGCTGGCGGCAATCAGGAAAAGCAGCGGCAATTGGGCATTCCGGGCGATCGTAACGGTGTCCACGGTGACACCGGCCGCCACCATGGCGACCACCGCGCCGTCGTCATCGGTTACCGGCACAATGGCCCGCACCGATGGGCCCAGGGTGCCCGAGAACGTCTCGGTATGCGAGCGACCCTGCAGCGCCTGCTCGACCGAGCCGATGTAGGGGCTGCCGATTTGTTCGGGATTGCGGTGGGTGAACCGGGTGCGATCCGGGGCCATGATGGTGATGAAGTCGACCCCAAGATCATTCATCACCTCGATCGCATACGGCTGAAGTGTCGCGCTGGGGTCGGCCATTTCGATCGATGCGCTGACAAAGGGATCGTCGGCGAAGGTGGTGGCGATCGCCAGCATGCGGTCGGCTGAGGTCTCATAGGTGCTCTGCTCCGCGTCCAGATACAGCACCCAGGAGATGGCTGCAGTCAGGGCCACCACAAACACCAGCTGTCCGGCGAAGAACTGCCGCGCCAGGCTCCATTTCCTCACCGTTTCAACGGCTCCCTTCACTTGATGCTGCGAACAGTATGAACGCAATGGTGATTCAGATCACTGTACGCCCGAGTCTTGAACAGACAGCTTTGAATCATTCACCGAAGGAGTATGGCTATGGCGCCATCGACATCCACCGCAGGTCAACCGCCCGTGCCGGCGCAGGGGAAATCCAAAAAGCGGGTCGACAAGACCCATTTTCTTTACATTGCAGTCATCGCGGCGGTGATCCTCGGTGCCATCCTCGGCCTGATGGCTCCGGACTTCGCGAAAGGCCTCAAGCCCATCGGCGCCGGTTTTATCGGCCTGATCAAGATGATGATCGCTCCGATTATCTTCTGCACCATTGTGCTGGGTATTGGGTCCATTGCCAAAGCCGCGACGGTGGGCAAAGTTGGCGGCCTGGCGCTGGGCTACTTCATGCTGATGTCCACCTTCGCCCTGGCCATCGGCCTGGTGGTCGGCAACATTGTTCAGCCAGGTGAAGGCCTTGACCTTTCCGGTGCCTCGTACGACGCTGGCGACCCCGCAGAAGCCACCGGAACCACCGACTTCCTGCTGGGCATCATCCCGGTCACACTGCTCGCCTCCCTGACCGGAACCAGCATCCTCCAGACCCTCTTCGTCGCGCTCCTGGTCGGTTTTGCCCTGCAGGGCATGGGGTCGGCTGGCAAGCCAATCCTCCGCGGCATCGGTCACATCCAGGCACTCGTCTTCCGCATCCTCATCATGGTGATGTGGCTGGCCCCGATCGGCGCGTTCGGTGCAATTGCCGCCGTCGTCGGTGAAACTGGCGTCCAGGCGATCGTCAGCATGTTCACTCTGATGGCAGCGTTCTACGTGACCTGCATCCTCTTCATCGTGGTAATCCTCGGGGGCCTGCTGAAGCTGGTCACCGGTGTGAACATCTTCAAGCTGATGAAGTACCTGGGCCGTGAATACCTGCTGATCTTCTCCACCTCGTCCTCCGAGGCAGCACTGCCACGATTGATCGCCAAGATGGAACACCTCGGTGTCTCCAAGCCAGTGGTGGGCGTCACCGTTCCTACCGGTTACTCCTTCAACCTCGACGGCACGGCGATCTACCTGACCATGGCTGCCCTATTCGTCGCGTCAGCGATGGGCACACCGCTGGCGCTGGGCGAGCAGATCTCGCTGCTGATCTTCATGATCATCGCCTCCAAGGGCGCTGCAGGCGTCACCGGAGCCGGCCTGGCCACGCTCGCGGGTGGGCTGCAATCCCACCGCCCGGATCTGGTGGACGGCGTCGGCCTGATCGTCGGTATCGACCGCTTCATGTCTGAAGCGCGTGCGCTCACCAACTTCACCGGCAACGCCGTCGCCACCGTGCTGATCGGTAAGTGGACCAAGGAAATCGACCGCGCCCGTGTGGACGAGGTCCTCTCCGGTAACCTGCCGTTCGATGAAGCGACGATGAGCGCCAGCCACTTCGACGACGACGTCGAGGACGGTTCAGCTCTCACCACTGACACAGCAGTGGACAACCTGGACGATCGAGACGACGACCGTCGGGTTGTTGCAGCGCGCTAAGCGCGCACCCGCCAGGCTCACAGCCCCGCAGGACCCGAATAGGCCCTTCCCGCCAGGGGAGGGCCTATTCTGCTGCCGGTCGTCAAGAAGCTTGAACCTCAAGTTGAAACTAAAGGCTCGCGGGCGGTGGCGACGGATTTACCGGTCGGAATGCAGCCCCGGTTGTAACGTTGAGTGCAGGCAAGCAAACTTTTCAGCACACCGATTAAACGGAAGCGTGGATACATACGTGAGTAGCGAACAGGGTTCCACAACTCTGAAGGACGCCGAGATCGGGCCCACAGGTCGCCCGGTCACAGTGTTCCCCGAACCACCGGTTCTGTCCTCCCACGGACCGGCCCGCGTGATAGCCATGGTGAACCAAAAGGGTGGCGTCGGCAAGACCACCTCCACCATCAACCTGGGTGCGGCGCTCGCCGAGGCGGGCCGACGCGTGCTCCTGGTGGATTTCGATCCCCAGGGTGCGCTCTCCGCAGGCCTCGGCACCAACCCGCACGAACTGGACGTCACCGTCTACAACGTGCTGATGGACCGCAAGGTGCAGATCCAGGACGCCATCCAGACCACCGCGTTCGAGAATGTCGACCTGTTGCCCGCCAACATTGACCTGTCGGCCGCTGAAGTGCAGTTGGTCAACGAGGTGGCCCGCGAACAGGTACTGGACCGTGCCCTCCGGAAAGTCTCGGACGATTACGACGTCATCCTGATCGACTGCCAGCCATCGCTCGGCCTGTTGACGGTCAATGCGCTCACCGCGGCGCATGGCGTGATCATTCCGCTGATCTGCGAGTTCTTCGCGCTGCGTGCTGTTGCGTTGCTGGTCGAAACGATCGAGAAGGTCCAGGACCGGCTGAACCCGCGCCTACAGGTCGACGGCGTCCTGGCCACCATGTACGACGCCCGGACCTTGCACAGCCGCGAAGTTATCGCACGGTTGGTCGAGGCCTTTGGCGACAAAGTGTTCGAGACCGTCATCAAGCGCACCATCAAGTTCGCCGACGCAACGGTCGCCGCGGAGCCAATCACTTCGTACGCGGCCAACCACTCGGGAGCAGATTCCTACCGTCGACTCGCCAAGGAACTGATCGCGCGCGGCGGCGCCCCCTAACCATGCAGTGCGCCGCGCACGTGTCCATGCAGCGCGCCGACGCTCGTGGGTGACGCCGAGCCCGACGTCGTCGCGCCCGCTCGCGACGACGACGCCGCCGCTGTGGGCGCGCCGGAGAGGAGTCCGGTCGACGGGGGGCTGGTGGAGGGTAGTCCGGTCGTCGCGGATGCGTCGGAAACCACCGGGTTCACCGTCCAGCTCGAAAACTTCAGCGGACCGTTTGACCTGCTGTTGGGGCTTATCTCCAAACATGAGCTGGACATCACCGAGATTGCTCTCGCGACGGTCACCGATGAGTTCATCGGCTATATCAGGGCATTCCAGGGTACCGACGCGGATTTCTCCCTCGATGAAGCCAGCGAGTTCCTGGTGATCGCGGCCACCCTGTTGGACCTCAAGGCTGCACGACTGCTGCCCGCCGGTGAAGTCGAAGACGACGAGGATGTGGCCTTGCTCGAAGCCCGGGATCTGCTGTTCGCCCGGCTTCTGCAGTACAAGGCTTTCAAGGAAATCGCCCGGCAACTGGGGGAGCGGCTGGCAGAAGAAGGCAAACGGATGCCGCGGGAGGTCAGCCTGGAACCACAATTCGCTGCGATGATGCCCGAGCTCACCTGGCGGACCACCCCGGAGCAGTTCGCCGTGCTGGCAGCCAAAGCGCTCGAACCTCGCGAAGCAGCACCCACCAGAGTGGGCATTGAGCACCTCCACGGGTCAGCGGTAAGCGTTCGCGAACAGGCGGAACTTATGGGAATCCGGCTCCGCGAAGGACACCCGCTATCGTTCCAGCAACTCACCCGGGATGCCGAGAACATGCTGACCGTCGTGGTCCGTTTCCTTGCCCTACTGGAAATGTTCCGCGACGCTGTGATTTCCTTTGACCAGGAAGCACCGCTCGGAGACCTCACCGTACGTTGGTCCGCTGACGCGAAAGACTGGTCCCCGGCCTCGATCAGTGAGGAATACGACATGCAGTCGCCACCCCCGCAAGCTTCGGCCCCTCTAGCCGCACCACCGCTAACCGGCGAAGGACCCCAGTGAAAGCACCAGAACCCGACGCTGACGAAGCCCTCTTCGACCCCTCGGGCGAACCGGGTGGGGTCAGAGCGGCGCTGGAAGCGGTGCTCATGGTGGTCGACGAACCCGTCACCGAAATGCAGCTTGCCGCGGCGCTCATGGTTCCCGTGGCCGAAGTCAGAGAGTTGCTGGTGGAACTCCAGCAGGAGTATGACGGCTATACTGGTCAGGGCCCGGAAGGGCACACCACCGATCCGGCGGTTTCACAGCCGCGTGGCTTCGAGCTACGCAGCGTCGCCGGAGGATGGCGGATTTTCTCGCGCAGTACGTTTGCGCCGGTAGTGGCGAAGTTCGTGCTCGAAGGACAAAGCGCCCGCCTGTCACAGGCAGCTTTGGAAACCCTCGCCGTCATCGCCTACCGGCAACCGGTGTCTCGGGCAAGAGTTTCAGGAATCCGCGGAGTGAACGTGGATTCGGTGGTACGCACCCTGGCGCTACGCGGTCTCATCGCCGAAGCGGCAACCGATCCTGAGACAGGCGCTCTCCTGTACGGAACAACTCCGTACTTTCTGGAAAGATTGGGTATTGGCAGCGTTGCTGACCTACCTCAGCTTTCACCACATCTACCCGGGTTGGAAAATCTCGGTGACTTTGATGACACCACGTACTAAATACGCTAGCTAAAAGGACATTCAATGACACAGGCGCCACGTTCCGGCTCCGGACGCAACAACCCCAAGCGCGACGAGGATGGCCCCCGCGAGGGTGCACCCCGCGGCGGGTCAGCACGCGGTGGTGCGCCGCGCACCGGAGCGGGCTCAGCCCGTGGCCGGTCGGCACGCGACGCTTTCGGTCGCGGCTCGGCTGCTGGGGCAGGGCGCGACGGCGACGCCCGCCAGGGTTCCTCACGGGCGGGTTCGGATCGTGCAGGCTCGGGCCGCCCAGGTCAGGACCGCGCAGGCTCGGATCGTGATGGTGAACGTCGGGGCCCGGCCCGTGACGGAGCCAAGCGTCAGGGTCCAGCCCGTGGCAGCGCCGCACGCGCCAAGCCCGGCCGCGATGGAGCACCCCGCGACGGGGCCCCCCGCGAGGGCGGATATTCTCGCGACGGTGCAGCCCGCAGCGGCGGCCGTCCCACCGGAGGTCGCCCGTCCACCGGTCGCCCCACAACCGGCGGTTACCGCGGTTCATCAGAAGGTTCAGGCGAGGGCCGTCCCTTCGCTAACCGCACCCCCAAGCAGGCCGGCGCCAAGCAGGGTGGCAACCGGCAGAAGCCAGCAGGTCCCAAGGCTTTTGGGCGGGAACGCTTCGGTCAGAGTCTCGGACCGGTCCGCCGTCCCAAGGCGCAGGGCCCCAAGGCCCTGCCCGTCGATCGCCTCGACGTCCATAACCCGGACGGCGTGCGCCTGCAGAAGATCATGGCCTCGGCAGGAGTGGCGTCACGCCGCGTCTGCGAGGAAATGATCGAGGACGGCCGCGTCGAGGTCGACGGCACCATCGTCACCGACCTCGGTGTCCGGGTCGATCCCACCCAGGTCGCCATCCACGTCGACGGTATTCGCCTGCAGCTCAACGACCACCTGGTCTACTACGTTTTCAACAAGCCCAAGGGCGTCATTTGCACCATGGAGGACCCCGAGGGCCGTCCCTGCATCAGTGACTACCTGAAGAACAAGAACGAGAACGAGCGGCTCTTCCACGTGGGCCGTCTCGACGTCGCCACCGAGGGCCTGCTGCTCCTGACGAACGACGGCGAACTCACCAACCGTCTCACCCATCCGTCCTACGAGGTCCCCAAGACCTACCTGGTGCAGGTCCGCGGCCCCATGGCGCACGGCATCGGCGCGCAGATGCGAGAGGGCATTGAACTTGAAGACGGCATCGCCAGCGTCGACTCGTTCCGGCTCGTTGACTCCACTCCGGGACACATCCTGGTAGAGGTAGTCCTTCACTCGGGCCGCAACCGTGTGGTCCGTCGACTCTTCGAAGCCGTCGGCCACCCGGTCGAGCGGTTGGTTCGCACCCAGGTTGGCCCCATCCGGGTCAACGACCAGCGTCAGGGCAGCATCCGCGTCCTGGGCAACCAGGAAGTCGGACACCTGTTGGCAGCGGTGGGACTCTAAGCCATGCTTGGCGCTAATAACGGCGGTACCCACCTGTCTGGTCCCGTGCTCATTGTGGGCACGGGGCTTTTGGGCGCCAGCATTGGGCTGGGGCTGAAGGCACGCGGGGTCGACGTCGTTCTGACGGATATCTCTCCGTCCACCCAGGCGGTGGCCGAGGATATTGGTGCTGGCCGCGCCCTGAACCCGGTCGAGGCAATCGATCCGGAACTGGTCGTCATCGCAGCGCCACCCGACGTCGCAGCTGACTTGAGTGCCAAGGCGCTTACCGAGTACCCGGGCGCCGTCGTCGTCGACATTGCCAGCGTCAAGGCCTCGGTGCTTGACCATCTGATCACCGTCGTTGATGACGCGGCGCTCAGCCGTTACGTGGGGACCCACCCGATGGCTGGCCGGGAGAAATCCGGGCCGGTCGCCGCCAGCGCGGAACTGTTCACCAGCATGCCGTGGGTGGTCTGCGCAACAGATCACAGCACGGCCGTCGCCATCCGCACCGCCGAAGCGTTGGCCATCGACCTGGGCGCCGTCGTCGCGCGCATGAGTGCCGAGGAGCACGACCAGTCGGTCGCGCTGATCTCCCACCTCCCGCAGGTCCTGTCCTCGCTGGTGGCCAGCAGGCTGCAGGATTCACCACCACACGCGCTGGCCCTGGCCGGCAACGGGCTGCGCGATGTAACCCGGATTGCCGCCAGCGACCCACGGCTCTGGGTACAGATCCTCTCCGCGAACGCCGACCGCCTGGTCCAGATCCTGTACGGGGTGCGGGAGGACCTGAACCGTTTGATCGGTACCCTTGAGAATCCCACGGGGGCCGGATCGCGCCTCGACATGGCCCAGCTGATCTCCGAGGGCAATGTGGGCCAGGCCCGCATCCCCGGCAAGCACGGCACCCCGCCCGAGGCGTTCGCCCGCATGACGGTGCTCGTCGACGACGTGCCGGGACAGATCGCGCGGCTCCTCACCGAGATTGGCGACGCCGGGATCAACCTTGAGGACCTGCGGCTGGAACACTCGCCCGGGCGTCAGGTGGGTATGGCCGAAATATCGGTGGTACCCGGTAAACGGCATGATCTTCTTGAATTCCTTACCGCCAACGGTTGGAAAGTGGTCCAATGAGCACCCCCCATTCCTTGTTCCGCATCGGCAAGTCCCTTGTCGTCGCCATTGACGGGCCCTCCGGGTCCGGCAAGTCCAGCGTGAGCCGTGAGGCTGCGCGTCAACTCCATGCCGCCTACCTGGATACCGGCGCCATGTACCGGGCAGTCACCTGGCACTGCCTCGCGGAAGGGGTGGACCTGGGTGACGGCGCCGCCGTCGAACACGCCGCCCGCACGATCGAGCTGGGGATCAGCACCAAGCCGGATCACGAGTCCATGACCGTCGGCGGCAAGGATGTCACCGATGCGATCCGCGAGCCGCGGGTCTCGGAGGCTGTTTCGGCGGTGGCCACCACGTTGGGTGCCCGCAGCGAACTGATCCGCCGTCAACGGCAGATCATCGCTGACTCCGGGCACCGCATTGTGGCCGAGGGCAGGGACATCACCACCGTGGTCGCCCCGGACGCTGAGGTGCGGATCCTGCTGACTGCCAGTGAGGCCGCCCGCCTGCGCCGCCGCGGCGACCAGCTCGGTGGCACCCAGACCGAGGCGCAACTGCAGGCGCAGGTTCTCGGTCGGGACACCAAGGACTCGACAGTCGTCAATTTTCACCAGGCCGCAGACGGCGTGGTTACCGTAGATTCATCGGAACTCGATTTTGAGCAGACCATCACGGCTGTGCTCGACGTCGTTCGAACCGTTGCACACTGATAACGAAGGAATGCACTCATGACTGACAACCAGGCCCGCCCTGACATTGAAGGGGCAGAAGAGTTTGAGCCGACCGGCGAGGACTCGATTGCGGAGCGCCTGGCCGGAATCGACGACGACGAGGCTGAGGTCCGCGCGCGGTCCCTCCGGGCCGGACTCGACGACTATGAGCTCGATGAGGAAGACGCTGCCCTGCTGGCGTTGGAGCCCGAGGACTATGACCCCGACGCGCCCCTGCAGCTCGACCCGGTACTGGCGATTGTTGGACGTCCCAACGTCGGCAAGTCCACCCTGGTCAACCGCATCCTCGGCCGTCGCGAAGCGGTTGTCGAAGACACCCCCGGCGTCACCCGTGACCGGGTCATGTACTCAGCGACCTGGAACGGCCGCGGGTTCACCCTCGTGGACACCGGCGGCTGGGAGCACGATGCCCGCGGCATCCACGCCCGCGTCGCGGACCAGGCCGAGATCGCCGTCGACATGGCCGACGCCGTCCTGCTGGTCGTCGACGCCACCGTCGGTGCCACCGCCACCGACGAAGCCATTGTGCAGATGCTCCGCAAAAAGAAGAAGCCGGTCATCCTCGTTGCCAACAAGGTTGACGACATCCAGAATGAAGCCGACGCGTCCACCCTCTGGGGGCTGGGCTTCGGCCAGCCCTGGCCGGTGTCGGCCCTCCACGGCCGCGGGACCGGCGACATGCTGGACCAGGCGCTTGAGGTGCTGCCCAAGTTCTCGGCACATGGTGGATTGGAACGCTCCGGCGGTCCTCGTCGGGTGGCCCTGATCGGCCGGCCCAACGTTGGCAAGTCCTCACTGTTGAACAAGCTGGCCGGCAGCGACCGGGTCGTCGTGGATCCGCTGGCCGGAACCACCCGCGACCCCGTCGACGAAATGATTGAACTCGACGGCCGTGTCTGGCGCTTTGTGGACACCGCAGGCATCCGCCGCCGCGTGCACATGGCCCAGGGCGCCGACTTCTATGCATCGCTGCGGACCCAATCAGCGTTGGAGAAGGCCGAGGTGGCAGTGGTGCTCCTCGCCGTGGACGAGGTGCTCAGCGAACAGGACATCCGGATCCTCAACCTCGCCATGGAATCAGGCCGTGCCCTGGTGCTGGCGTTCAACAAGTGGGACCTGATGGACGATGAGCGCCGCAAGTACCTGGAGCGCGAAATCGAGCAGGACCTGGCGCATGTCGAGTGGGCGCCCCGCGTGAACATCTCGGCGCTGACCGGCTGGCACAAGGACCGTCTGACCCCGGCACTGGACCGCGCCCTGGAATCGTGGGACACCCGTATCCCGACCGGACGCCTCAACGCGTTCCTTGGTGAACTGGTTGCTGCCCACCCGCACCCGGTCCGCGGTGGAAAGCAGCCCCGGATCCTCTTCGGCACGCAGGCCTCCTCGCGTCCGCCGAAGTTCGTCCTCTTCACCACCGGGTTCCTGGACCCGGGCTATCGTCGGTTCATCCAGCGTCGCCTGCGGGAGACCTTCGGCTTCGAGGGAACGCCGATCGAGGTCGCCATGCGGGTCCGCGAGAAGCGCGGCAAGAAGAAGTAGCCGCTTCCGTACAACTTTCCCCAGGTACCCGACCCACGACCGCGTGTCGCGGGCAAACACGCCGACTGCTCGACGTCGGCAGCGTCAGTACCTGGGGAAAGTTGCACGCCCTGGTGGGACCGGCATTTGGGTGGCTGCCCCGGTTCGTTCAAGGGCACCGGTATGCGATAGGATTCTTCAGGTGGTTCAGCCGGTATCGGCTGGCCAATCGGGATGTGGCGCAGCTTGGTAGCGCACTTGACTGGGGGTCAAGGGGTCGCAGGTTCAAATCCTGTCATCCCGACAGCGAAAACCCCGCCGTTCTAGGCTTTGTAGCCCGGATCGGCGGGGTTTTTCTTTGCCGTGGAGGATTCTGGTAAAGCTCCTATATTCAATGCTTTGGAATCTTGTGCAGCTATAAAACCGCCCCCAAACCGCCCCGAATTCACCTTTGCTCGAGCTGACGCCGTCGGATCTGCCCCGGGGCGACCCAGGCGTAGCAGGCGAGGCTTTCCTCGACCCACTGAATCCGGACCGTGTCACTGGTCCATGCCTGGGCGAAAGCTTTAGCTGTCGACGTGTGGCCATCAGGGAAAATCAGATCAGCCCAGAGCGGGACCGACTTCTCAGGGGTGTGTACGATAGCGGGATCCGGTACCTCCACTTGCAGGGGCGGGGTCCAGTTGCGGTCATCTGGGGCGAGGCCCCAACTGTCGCCATGAAACTTGTGCACCATTCCACCAACATACTCTTGGGGTATGACGAAAACCGGGCCATGTGCGTTCTGCGGAACAACCACAAAGCTAACTCACGAACACGTTCTGCCTCACCATTGGAAGGGTTCGTTTCCTTCCTGGGGCGGCGTGGCATCCCGGCATCACAGCGTCTTTGAGACGAAGGACAAAATTACCCACAAGGCTCACACTATTTTCGATGAGCAGGCGAAGGACAGCGTCTGCGGAGACTGCAACCACGTGTGGATGCAGGTTATGGACACCGAGGCGAAAACCCTCGTTCATGATCTGGCTCGTGGTAGTAGGCCCACTATCATCGAAGGCGAAGCTGCTCTGCTCAGTACTTGGGTCACGAAAGTTGGTTTGGTGCGCACCCTTTTGAACCGCAAGGGATTGGCTAACGCTCACGAAGTCGTATTCAGGCGGTTTTTTGAGCACAACGCTCCCACCATGCCTCATATGGTTCAGATCGGTTCACTAGACTTCCCAGCGCGAGCAAGTTCTAACACTTCCCTTAACCACCTTGTTGTCCAGCGAAAAGCAGGGATCCCCCTGTCGGATCCGTTCTTATTGGACTCCGCAAACGTCGTGACATTAGGGATAGGACGACTTTTCCTTCAAGTTGGGCTCACCTCTAAGAGCGATTATTCATTGAATGCATGCACGTCTAATCTCCGAGCGGTGCGGTCCCGCTTCCCTGGTCGAGTGATTTTACTCGGTTTGGGCGAAGATACTGAGACACCGCAGCAGACCCTGAGCGCGGAAGACTTTGCAATCGCAGCGGAACCGGGAGACCTCACAGGAGCGATCAAGTTTCAAGGGCTCCCTCAACGATTAGAAGCCCCTCGCCCCGAGTAGGGGTGAGGGGCAATAACCAGCGCACGGCCGTGAACGATTGATATTTTTTGGTTTCAGGTGGTGGTGCGGTGTTGGGGATCGTTTGTCGGGTCAGCGAGGACTGTTGCGAGTGCGTCCATGGTTATTCTCCCTTGATTGTGACCGTGTGGTTGGGTCCCCGGGTAGGAGTCCGGCGACTATGTGAGTTTCGCATCCGATAATGGGTGCAGGAGGAAGTTCACTTTTATGGCGCGTAGACATACCCCTGATCAGGTCATCGCGAAGGTCCGTCAGGGCCAGAAGATGCTCAACGATGGACGGCCGATGATTGAGGTCGTGAAGGAACTGCAGGTCACCGAGGCGACCTGGTACCGGTGGGTGAACCAGTACGGTTCCGAGCACAACGCCAGCCAGACTAAGGCCGTGAAGGACCTGGAGAAGGAAAACGCCCGGCTCAAGCGGCTGTTAGCGGAGAAGGAGCTGGCCATCGACATCCTCAATGAGGTGGCGAAGGGAAAATTCTGAGCTCCGAACCTCGCCGCCGTGCAGTGCGCATGGCAGTGGAAAAGTTCGGGGCGTCAGAGAGATTCGCGTGCAAGGTCTTGGGTCAGAACCGTTCCGCGGTGCGGAAGGCACGTCCAGTGGTTAGCTTCGAGGAAGCCCGGCTACGAGCGGCGTTGCGGACCGTGGCAGGGATGCATCCGGTGTGGGGTTGGCGGAAGGCTCGCTGGCACCTGCTGGGTCAGCCGGAATGGGCCGGCGTGGTGCTGAACGCTAAGCGGGTGCGCCGGCTCTGGCGGTCCGAAGGACTGACGTGCAAGCCAAAAGCGCGCAAGCGGCGCCGCACCGGCCCGGGCGCTGGAGAGCAGAAGCGGCTCAAGGCCGAGTACCCGATGCATGTGATCAGCTTCGACTTCCAATCCGATGTGACCTCCTGCGGGCGCCATGTCCGGTTCTTCAACGTTATAGACGAATACACCCGCACCGCTCTGGCGATCATCCCGAGACGGTCTTTCACCGCGACGGATGTGGTCGCGGTGCTCGAGGACATCATCGCTGAAACCGGCGTCGTCCCCACCCATGTCCGTTCCGATAACGGACCGGAATTCATCGCTACTGCACTGATCAGCTGGTGCCAAACCGCCGGCGTGAGGACCGCGTTCATCGACCCGGGCTCGCCCTGGCAGAACGGATACGCCGAATCATTCAACGCCCAATTCAGAAGGGAACAACTCACCGGAGAAATCATCGACACCATGGCCGAAGCGAAATACCTCGCCGATGAATGGAAACAAATCTACAATCATGAACGGCCCCACGGATCCCTCAACGGAATGACACCGTCCGCATACTGGGAAAACTGGACCACAGCAAACCAACTAGCTATCGCATAGCCACTGGACTGCTAACGGGGAACCAACCACAGGCTCGGGCGTCAAGAGCAGCCTCGACAGCGCCTAGCCCCGGGTTTTCATCGGATGTGTGGTTCGGGGCGTGTTTAAGCAGGGAAAGAGTGCTCTGACTTGGGAAAATAGTGG
>NZ_BAAAIJ010000062.1:0-599 GCF_039526005.1 Arthrobacter flavus
CAACCGCTACTGGGAAAACTGGACGCAAGAAAACCAATCAGCTATCGCATAGACGCTGGACTGCTAACGGGGGCCCAACCAAAAGAACTCATAACAAAAGAACATCAGCGGATCGTCACCATGGTGGCGGTCCGCTGTCTTGCTCAGATTCCGATACAGAGTGGCTCGTGAGACTTTGAAAGTGGCTGCGATCTGTTGCGTGGTGTAGCTGCCAGACTCAATCATGGTTCGGGCCCGACCAATCTGCGTTGGGCCCGAACCCAGCTTCCGTCCTCCCGGGGCCACGGCTGTGAGCGGCCAACCGCCCTTCCTGAGTCCTCTCCACAATCAAGTCACGCTCAAATTCGGTATTCGCCAACTGGGGCCAAATTAAGCCGCCCTGACGGGGCCATTTACGGTTGACATAGTCACAATGCAACAGATTGAAGGTTGAGCCGGGCTGGACCCCACAGCTCGACGGATACTTCTTTGATCAACGACCTCCCTGCCCTGAACGGTCAAGACGCAGTGGAGAAGCGACTGAGCTGCTGTGGTGATTTCGGACGGCGGATTTGATGGTTTTCTCTACGCTGCCATGGCTGGCTGTTGGTAACTGTAGT
>NZ_BAAAIJ010000063.1:0-88562 GCF_039526005.1 Arthrobacter flavus
GGCTTTAGGCATGATGAACATCCTTCCACCCGCGAGGTTAATCCTCACAGGTCAGGAGTCAACCAAACCTTCAGCAGTCCCAACTGCTCCCGATCCAACGGTCGGAACGCGGTCGACACCACCGGTATGGGCGCAGGCTTGGCGTCTCGGAGGTCGTAATATCCCGTCGGATACATACCAAGCGCCGCAAAGACTCGGGATACCTGACGTAATTCCATGGCGGAGCCAACCCTGATAGCACCATGCCGCTCTGCAGTTACACGTGAGATACTGCCGAACCGTTCTGCATCAACATGGTTCTCGGCAATGGTCTTTTCGTTAACGGCTTGCGAAACCTTCACAAGGGTGTTGTATGCGGGAACCTCTTCGCCGTAAAGGTCCGAAAGCCGCTGCGCAAATCGGGCCCTAAGCCGCCAGGTGGGATTCATTGTCATCAGGATCCTCTATTCTTCGTGGACTGCTGCATGTAACATGCTACGTGAAAGTTACTAGCGTGCCAATAGGGTTTTGACAGAAGTAAACCCAGACAGTGTCGCCATTGACACCGTCCGGGTCAGCCTATATGTTGACTAACATGCTACATGCTGACCAATTTATTGGGGTCAAGGCCGTCACGCGCCTACCCCCGCCCCGCATCGAGGCAATCCTGTGATGGTGGCTGATGACTGACAGAACCGGTTCTCCAAGGGCCGTCTACGCGGATGCGAATGAAGGCAGTATCAGGGCTTTGCGCGACGCCGGCCAGCTACAACGGCTGAATGACCTAACGATGTTGGATGTGCATTACGGAACACCCTCCTCGCCATCGGAGTTCCTTTCAGTCGTCGACGATGCTGAAATTGTCATTATCGGTGGCGCTTTGCCTGATCTGGTTCTCCGTCAGGCTCCGAAGCTTGAGCTAGTTTGCTTCGTCGGCCAGGGCGCTGCCAACTTCGTGAATCTGCCCCTAGCCGCAAGCCGAGGGATCAAAATTGCCGTCACACCCGGCTACGGAACAGCAGCGGTTTCCGAGCATGTGTTAGCCCTACTCTTTGGAGTCGCTCGCCGCATTTCTGAGGGAGACCGGCATGTGCGCGAAAATCGCTGGCGCCCGTTTAGCCCCGGAACACAGCTGGCAGGAAAGACGGTTGGAATAATCGGCTACGGTGACATCGGTGCCCACACTGCGTCTCTGCTCAACGCTCTAGGGACACGGGTGCTCGTGTGGACCAGGTCCCCACCTGCCGGGGGTGCACCGGGAGTGCAATTCAAGCCACTGAATGATCTCCTGAAGGAAGCGGATGTCGTCAGCCTGCATCTTGAGTTGAACGAGCAGACTCAGGGGATGATTACCGGATCGATGCTCGACCTGCTGAAAAGGGGTGCCATTCTTATCAACACTGCCCGTGCTGAGTTGATTGAAGGAGGTGCCCTCGAACGCCGGCTAACCGACGGTGTGCTGTCGGCGGGCCTCGACGTATTCATCACCGAACCGCCCCTACAGGACAATCCGCTCCTGAAATTGAATAACGTGGTCCTCAGCCCCCATCAGGGATACCACACCCCCGAAGCCTTCGCCGCAATGCTCGAGATGGTGGTCGATAACGTTCGTGACCATGTCAGCGATTCGCACAGACACCCCGAACCATCAGCTTGACCTGAAGACATAGCCCTCACCCGTCCCATCGAAAGCCAGGAGTAGCCACTATGCAGTATGAAAACTACATCGGAGGACGTTGGACGGGGCGAAACTTCACGACCAACGTAAACCCGTCGGATACAAACGACGAAATTGGTATGTATGCGTCAGCTGACGCTGACGATACGAATAGCGCCATCGAGTCCGCGGTCGCCGCGCAGTCAGTCTGGCGCGCCTATCCCCCGTCGGAACGCATCAGTGTGCTCCGAAATATCGGTAATGCCCTGCTTGACCGGAAGGATGAACTGGGTGCGGCCCTATCTCGCGAGGAGGGTAAACCCGTAAGGGAGGGAATAGCCGAGGCGGGGCGTGCGGGAAACACGTTCCACTACTATGCATCAGCTATCGAGCATGCCCAGGGAGAAACCTACTCTTCGGCTCTCCCTAAGACTCTGATACAGACCCGGCGCAACCCAGTCGGAACCGTAGGCATAATTACCCCGTGGAACTTCCCGCTGGCAATACCAGCTTGGAAGATTGCACCCGCGCTTGCATACGGCAACACCGTAGTCTTCAAGCCCGCGGAGTTGGTACCCTCTTCGGCGTGGGCACTCACAAAGATCATTTCTGAAGCCGGTCTACCGGATGGCGTGTTCAACATGGTCATGGGTAGCGGGAGTGTGGTCGGGAAAGCTATGACGACTTCATCGAGGCTCGACGCCGTGACGTTCACGGGTTCAAGCTTTGTTGGTGCGGAGATCGCCGCCGATTGCATCTCGCATGGCGCAAAACGGATCCAGGCCGAAATGGGCGGCAAGAATTCCCTGGTGGTTCTGGACGACGCTGACCTGACCATTGCTGTCGAGGCCATCATCGACGGCGCTTTCAAGTCCACCGGTCAGCGCTGTACCGCGACGAGCCGCGTGATCTCGACCCCGCAAATGTATCCACGGCTGGTGGAACAGCTGTCGGCACGCATGGCAACGTTGAAGGTCGGGGACGCTCTCGATCCTTCAACCGACATCGGTCCTTTGGCAAGCCAGCAACAACTCAATCAGGTCCGGAAATACGTCGAGCTTGGGGTCTCGGAAGGTGCCGAATTGATCGCCGGCGGACATGAGATACGGTCAGCGTCGCCTGGATTCTATTTTGAGCCCACGCTCTTCGCGGGCGGGCGCTCCCAAATGAGAATCAACCAGGAAGAGATCTTCGGCCCGGTCGTTTGTCTCATCGAAGCCCCAGACGTCGATAGTGCAATTGCGTTGGCTAACGATACCCCGTATGGGCTCGCGGCCGGAATCATCACCGATTCTCAAAGGTCGATTGAGAGATTCTTGGATACAGCGGACGCCGGGATGCTCCACGTCAATCGATCGACGGCAAACACTGAACTGCACGTACCATTTGGCGGCAATAAGTCATCGAGCTATGGCCCACGCGAACAAGGTACAGCCGCCCGCGACTTCTTCACAAGTACTTCCACCGTCTATTCGACAACAGGAACCGACTGAGGGATTGCCCTTGGGGTGGTAATCGTTCCCTCGCTACCGCCGCCACGGCACACCCGAAGACCGAGCCCAAGGGGTTTCGCTCGTTAACGCAAAATAGGGCGGGAATTGCTTCCCGCCCTATTTCAGTGGTCAGTGACCACTAAGTCGAATTAGACGACCTGGATGTTTACGGCCTGAGGACCCTTGGGGCCCTGCTCGGTCTCAAAGCTAACCTTCTGGTTCTCGTCGAGGGACTTGAAGCCGCTCGAGTTGATAGCGGAGAAGTGAGCGAACACATCGGCGCTGCCATCTTCTGGCTCGATGAAGCCGAAGCCCTTGTCAGCGTTGAACCATTTCACGGTACCTGTTGCCATTTTTAAAACATCCTTCTGGAAATATGAAACCAATCCCGACTGTCGGGCAGTTTCAGTCGCGGCGTTCGTTTCCCGCTTCTACAGAAAAAGCGGCTGGCCCGTCTGGGTTTCGCCGCTTGAAATACAAAATGCGCAACACTACAACTGCGTACGAGTCTACATGGATTTCCCCTGAGGTAAAAACAAGCGCTGCGCCCGGCTCTCTCCGCTGCCCGGTCCGCACCGTGCAACGTGGAGGGAACCATTCGGGCAGGATGCCCAGTTAACCTGTCGACACGTTGATTCCAATGAAAGGGGTACGTGATCGCAAGTGACGAGATCAGCGGGCGACGACGTCGGCCGCGCTGGGTGGCCCTGGGAGTTCTCCTGCTCGGGGTAGCCGGATCGGTGCTGGTGTTCCTTGGACCCGGCCTGGCTGGTGGCCTGCGGCTGGAGGGCAGCTCTCTCTTGGGTGCTCCGGAGTGCACTGTCGAAACGTCTGAGGGCGACGTCGGGCTTGACCGCGATGAGGCGAAGGTGGCCACCACGGCTGTTGCGCTCCGCCTCCGGGGACTGGAAACCCCCGACACCACCGGTATCGACGACGCCGTCATCCAGCGTCTCATCGATGGACCAGCCGACGACGCCGGCCCCAGCCTGAGTTGCCGTGGCTCCGCAGCCAGTGACCTCGAGGAAGAGGAGCTGACCGACTCCGGGCTCACGTCCCGCGCCGAGCAGGTGCGGGTAGCCATGACCGAGGTCTTCGGCGACCAGAGCCTGGGTGGGTTCGCTCCAGGCGGGGTCGGCCAGGGACACGGCGGAGAGTCCACCCACTACGACGGCCGGGCCATCGACATCTTCTTCCGCCCGGTGACCGAAGACAACCGGCGCCAGGGATGGATCCTGTCGCATTGGCTCGTCGCGCATGCCGACGAGCTGGACATCCAGTACGTCATTTTCGACGACGAGTTCTGGAGTGCTCATCTATCCCGAGGCGGCTGGCACTACTACGAGGCACCTGCCCCCGGTAATGAGATCCTGCGTCACCTCGACCATGTACATGTGGACGTGATCGGCGGAGGCGACGGCTGACTCGCCGGGGACAATCGAAGGGTCGCCAACGGCGCCTGGATCACTGCACCTAGAGGATGCGCTTCTCCCCGGCGCGGACTATCCGCAGCCAGCGGTACCCATACCCGAGCAGATTCACCTCCAGAGGACCCCCGGAGTACCCCAAGGGTTCAGTGCCGAGGAGGTCGACCACGTGGGTGACGTCGTCGCCGTCTGGCAGGTCGATGCTAACCTTGCGGGCGTCGTCGGCGAAATTGTGCAGCGCGACGAGCTGACCGGTGGGTGTGGTCAGGGAATGCACCAGGACGCAGGGGTTGTCCTGCTGCAGTATCTCGAACGTTCCCCATCCAATCTCCGGTGACTTCTTGTAGGCGGCGATGAGTCCACGGATACTGTGCAGCAGTGAATCCGGGTCATGCTGCTGAGCGGACACGTTGACGTGTTCAGGAGAACCTCCTCCCTCGACCACGGGCAGCGGCAGATCGCCGGCGGCTGCCTGGGAGAACCCGCCGTTGGCCTCAGCTGACCACTGCATCGGTGTACGGACGGCGGAACGCCCTCGAAGGTCAGAGTGTTCGGCCATGCCGATCTCTTCCCCGTAGTAGAGGACCGGCGCGCCCGGTAGGGAGAACATGAGGCTATACACCATCTTGATGCTCCGGGGATCATTTCCGAGCATTGGAGGCAGGCGGCGGATGATGCCCCGCCCGTGAATCCGCATCGACTCCTCGGGGGCGAATGCGGCGAACACCTCGCCCCGTTCATCGGCGGAAAGCTGGTCAAGGGTGAGCTCATCATGGTTACGCACAAAGTTTGCCCATTGATTAGCCGTCGCCAGTTCAGGCCGCTGGGCCAGGACCTCGGCCAGGGGGCTCGCGTCCTGGCGTGCCAGTGCGAGGTAGAGGTGCTGGTTGGCGACGAAGTCGAACTGCATGGTGAGCTCGTTGCCGCTCTCGCCGAAGTAGGCCTTCTGCTCCTCGTAGGGCAGATTGACCTCGCCGAGCATCATCCCGGACCCGCTGCGCCGTCCCACATAACTCCTGATGGTTCTCAGGTAGTCATGCTCGTTGCGTCCCTCAGCTTCGATGAGGAAGGGAACAGCGTCCACCCGGAAACCATCAATGCCCAGCTGCAGCCAGAACCCGATGACCTTCGCAATCTCCTCACGGACAGCAGGGTTGGCGGTGTTCAGATCCGGCTGGTGGCCGTAGAAGGAGTGCTCGTAGTACTGGCCGGCCTGCTCATCCCAGGTCCACACTCCGTCCTCCTTGTCGGGGAACATGTTGGCGCGGCCATCCGCCGGCAGCTCGTCCCGCCAGTTGTAGTAGTCGCGGTACCGGTTGGTTTTGCTGGACCGGGCCTCCTGGAACCAAGGGTGTTCTATCGAGGTGTGGTTCACCACCAGGTCAACGATGACGCGCATTCCCCGGTCGTTGGCAGTGCGCACCATCTCGACGAAGTCACCCAGATGCCCGTTGCGCTCGTTGACACCGAAATAGTCGGAGATGTCGTAACCGTTGTCCTGCCGCGGTGAAGGGTAGAACGGAGCGAGCCAGAGGCAGGTGACACCGAGTTCCTCCAGGTAGTCCAACCGTTGGCCCAGGCCTTCGAGGTCACCGATGCCGTCGTCGTTCCAGTCCATGAATGTCTCGACGTTCAGGTTGTAGAAGATCGCTGTCTTCCACCAAAGATCGCTGGTATCGGTGATTCTCACGCCACTTACCTCATTCGTTTGGTCGTCGATTGTTCGAGCCTGTTTTCCCAGTTCAGCTGGCACGGCTGGCGGACGCAACCTGGGCAACAGCATTTCGCTCAGAGATGTATCCACCCGCCTGCGCGGTGGCCCTGCCCGGTGGCCCCGGCTTTCGGTCGGTGGCGCGTGAGAGCATTAATCCATGCCACGGACCAGCTCACCCATGATCGATGTCACCGACATCATCCGGATGGTCGGTGGCGCCTCGTTCCAGCGCGGGCAGACCTATGCAAAACAGGGTGCGGTCTCCCAGCTCGACTGGGACCCCGCTGGCAGCACTCTCGACGCGCGGGTGCAGGGAAACTCACCCGCCGCGTACCGCACCCGCCTCTTCCTGAGCGAAAAGGGCGACGGGCGGTACCACCTGAGGGACAGCTTCTGCAGCTGCCCCATCAGCCTCGACTGCAAACACGTGGCCGCCACAGCGCTGCAAAGCAACACCGAGCATCTGCTCTCCCGGCAGGAACTCACGACTCCCCTCCGGAAGGCAGCGCAGGTCGGCTGGCAAAGTTCGCTGACCGGGCTGATCACTCCAACGCCCGACGACGGTGCCGCCACCCCGACCCCACCCACCCCGCTGGCACTACAGTTTGAGCTCCGCGCCTCCGCGAGCCCGCAGCACGGCTGGGGGTCACCCCAATCATCGCGGAAGGCAGCCAAACCACGGCTCGGGGTGCGCCCCGTGGTCCGCAACAGCAAAGGCAACTGGGTCAAGAACAACCTGTCCTGGGGCAGCATCAGCTATCAGACGTACGGTGTCCTCCTTGACCCCGACCAGCACCGGTGGTTCTCCCAGTTCCCCTCCCTGCATCGGGGAACCGGGGTCAGCTACTTCGGCAACAACGACTCGTGGCTCTACCTGGAGGACTTCAGCAACCCGCTGCTGTGGCAGCTACTCAAAGAAGCCCAACGCCTCGGCGTCGAGTTTGTTGGTTCCACCAAGGGCGTCTCAGTGACCTTGGCCGGCCTGGCCAGCCTGAAACTCGACGCCACCTCCACCACGGATGGCCAGTTGCAGCTGTGCCCGGTGCTGGAAATCGACGGTCATCAGCACCCAGCGGACACCGCCAGGCCAATCAGCACCCACGGCATCTACACAGTGCAGCCAGGTAGCCCCACCCAGAGCACCGTCATCACGCTGGCCCCGACGTCCAAACGGCTCACCGATCATGACATCGGGTTGCTGTTGCAGACGGCCCCGGTGGTCATCCCTGCCCCGGAAAAGCCGCTGTTCCTCGACAGCTTCTATCCGCGGCTGCGCCAGGCCATTGAGGTGATCAGTAGTGACGAGTCGGTGACGTTCCCTGACATCGCCCCTCCCCTACTGATCCTGACCGCTCGTTACACGTCCGGCGACCGGCTGGAGCTGTCCTGGGACTGGGAGTATCGGCTCGGCCAGGACGCCACGCGCAAGCCGCTGCGACCGGACCCCGGCGCGCAGGACTATCGGGACCCGACCGCTGAAACGGAAATCCTCCGCACCACGCGCGCCCACCTCGGAACCACCCCGCTCCAGGCGCCCACCCTCGAAGACATGGCAGCCGTCGAGTTCACCGAGGACACCCTGCCGAAGCTCCTGGAACTGGCTGGCGTCAGGGTTGACGTGATCGGCGACCAGCCCACCTACGAGGAACTGACCGAGCCCGCCCAGCTGACCATCACCACAGTCGAAACCGATAACCGCGACTGGTTTGACCTCGGCGTCCTCGTGACAGTGCAGGGGCGCAAGATTCCCTTCGACCACATTTTCCGGGCCCTCGCGCAGGGAAAGAAGAAGATCAAGCTGGTGGACAACAGTTACCTGTCCATGAACCAGCCCGTCTTCGAGCAGCTCCGCGAACTGATCGAAGAGGCCCGCGCGCTCAACGAGTGGGAGCCCGGCCTGAAGATCAGCCGCTATCAGGCGGGGCTGTGGGCCGAGTTCGAGGACCTCGCGGAGGAAACCGAGGAGGCTCAGGGGTGGCGGAGCGCAGTCGCAGGACTGAACGACCTGCAGGAAATCGCTCCCACCTCGCTGCCGTCCACCCTGATCGCCACGCTCCGCCCGTACCAGCAGGACGGTTTCAACTGGCTTGCGTTCCTCTACCAGCACGGACTCGGCGGGGTCCTGGGCGACGACATGGGCCTCGGCAAAACCCTGCAGACCCTGGCCCTGCTCGCCCACGCCAAGGAGACCGGCGAAACCAAACCGTTCCTCGTCGTTGCGCCCACCTCAGTGATGCCCAACTGGGTGGCCGAGGCCCAGCGCTTCACTCCTGGCCTCACCATCGTCGGCGTCACCGACACCCAGGCGAAAAGCGGCAGTGATCTGGCGGCGCTGACGGCGGGGGCGGACGTCGTCGTCACCTCCTACACCCTGTTCAGGCTCGACTTCGAGGGCTACCAGGCCAAGGAATGGGCGGGCCTGATCCTCGATGAGGCGCAATTCGTGAAGAACCGCACCGCCAAGGTGCACCTGTGCGCCAAGGAATTCTCGGCGCCGTTCAAGCTCGCGATTACCGGCACTCCAATGGAGAACAACCTGATGGAGCTGTGGTCGCTGTTCTCCATCACCGCGCCGGGCCTGTTCCCGTCGGCCCGCCGGTTCACCGAGGACTACCGCAACCCGATCGAGAAGTCCGGCAACACCGAGCGCCTCGCCCGCCTGCGCCGCAGGATCAGGCCACTGCTGATGCGGCGCACCAAGGAAGCTGTCGCCTCGGACCTGCCCCCCAAGCAGGAGCAGGTCCTGGAGGTGGAGCTGCATCCCCGGCACCGGAAGATCTACCAGACCCACCTGCAGCGCGAACGCCAGAAGCTATTGGGCCTGATCGAGGATCTGGACCGCAACCGGATGATCGTCTTCAGGTCCCTCACCCTGCTGCGGATGCTGAGCCTGGACGCGTCGCTGGTGGATCAGGCGCACGACGGCGTCCCGTCGGCAAAGCTGGACGTCCTGTTCGAACAGCTCGAGGATGTGGTGGCCGAGGGGCACCGGGCCCTGGTGTTCAGCCAGTTCACCTCGTTCCTGAAGAAAGCCGCCGAGCGGCTGACTGCCCAGGGGATCGAGTACACCTACCTCGACGGGTCCACCCTGCGCCGCGGGGACGTGATCAACACGTTCAAGGACGGCCACGCACCGGTGTTCCTGATCAGCCTCAAGGCCGGCGGGTTTGGCCTGAACCTCACCGAGGCCGACTATGTGTTCCTCCTCGACCCGTGGTGGAACCCCGCCACCGAGGCGCAGGCCGTCGACCGCACCCACCGCATCGGCCAGACACGCAACGTCATGGTCTACCGGATGGTGGCCACCGGCACCATCGAGGAAAAGGTGATGAAGCTCAAGGAGCAGAAGGCCAAGCTGTTCAGTTCGGTGCTGGATGATGACGCCGTCTTCAGCTCAGCCTTGACCGCCGACGACATCCGGGGCCTGCTGGAGGACTAAAGTCGAAGGGGTGAGTCAACAACTATCAGCCGACCTGCCCACAGCCGCTCCCACCACCGGGTTTGTCCAGGTGCGGGGGGCGCGGGAGAACAATCTCCGCAACGTAAGCGTCGACGTCCCCCGGGATGCGATCGTCGCCTTCACCGGTGTCTCCGGCTCGGGAAAATCCTCACTCGCCTTCGGCACCATCTACGCCGAAGCGCAGCGCCGGTACTTCGAATCCGTCGCCCCCTACGCCCGCCGTCTGATCCAGCAGGGTTCCAACCCGCGGGTCGACGAAATCACCGGCCTGCCGCCCGCCGTCGCCCTCCAGCAACGCCGCGGTACACCCAGCTCCCGCTCGACGGTGGGCACCGTCACCACCCTGTCCAACTCGGTAAGGATGCTCTTCTCCCGGGCGGGCACCTATCCCGAGGGTGCCGAGTCGCTGGACTCCGATTCCTTCTCGCCCAACACCGCCGCCGGCGCCTGCCCGCAGTGCCACGGCCTGGGTATCGCCCACACCGTCAGCGAGGAATCCCTGGTTCCCGACACCTCCCTGACGATTCGCGACGGCGCCATCGCCGCCTGGCCGGGCGCGTGGCAGGGCAAAAACCTTCGCGACGTCCTGGGTGAACTGGGCCACGACATCGACACCCCGTGGCACCAGCTGCCGAAGGAGTCCCGCGACTGGATCCTTTTCACCGAGGAGCAGCCAGTAGTTCAGGTCACGCCTCAGCGGGACCGGGTCGCCAAACCCTACAAGGGCCGCTTCTGGAGCGCGAAGAGCTACGTACTCCACACCCTCGCCGACTCCTCCAGCCAGTCGATGAGGGAACGCGTCCTCCAGTTCATGCACAGCGGCCCCTGCCCGCTGTGCGAGGGTAGCGGCCTGCAACAGGCGGCCCTCGCCGTGACCTTCGCCGGGTACTCGATCGCCGAGCTCACCGCCGTCCCCCTGGCCGAGCTTGCAGCGATCGTGGAACCCACTGCCACCTTGCAACACGCGGGATCGAGTTCGCGTGCCCTGAGCTCGGGCGAGACCACAGAGGTTGCCGTCACCCTGACCAAGGACCTGCACCAGCGCGTCAGCGTGTTGCTGGACCTCGGGCTGGGCTATCTCAGTCTCCGCCGGCCCACGCCTACCCTGTCCCCCGGTGAGATGCAGCGGTTGCGCATCGCAACCCAGCTCCGGTCCGGCCTGTTCGGCGTGATCTACGTCCTCGATGAACCCTCGGCTGGCCTGCATCCCGCAGATGCCGAACCGCTGCTGGAGGTCCTGCAGCAGCTCAAATCCTCGGGCAACTCGGTGTTTGTGGTGGAACACGACATGGACGTGGTCCGCAGCGCGGACTGGGTGGTGGATGTGGGACCCAAAGCCGGCGAAGCTGGCGGCTCAGTTCTCTACAGCGGCGCTGTGGCGGGCCTGGCCGACGTCGAAGCCTCGGTCACCCGCCCGTTCCTCTTCCCGGAACAAGCGCCACCTGCCGCCCCTGCAGCGCTGCGGGAACCGACTCGCTGGCTGACCCTCAACGCCATTACCCGGCACAACCTCCGCGGCCTTGACGCGGCGATTCCCCTCAACGTACTGACAGCCGTCACAGGTGTCTCCGGCTCCGGCAAGTCCACGCTGGTCTCCCAGGTGCTTGCCGACGTCGTCAACGACTACCTGCATGCGGGCGTTCCGGCGGAGGATTCCGACGACGACGGCAGCGACCGCGACTGCGCCCCGGGAGACCACATGACAGTAGGCCATGTGGCCGGCCTCGACCTGATCGACCGGCTGGTCCGGGTGGATCAGCGCCCGATCGGGAGAACCCCCCGGTCCAACCTCGCCACCTACACGGGCCTGTTCGACGCCGTCCGCAAGCTGTACGCCGGCACCGACGACGCCAAAGCCCGAGGGTACGGCGCTGGCCGATTCTCCTTCAATGTCACCGGCGGCCGTTGCGAGACATGTCTCGGCGAGGGATTCGTCTCGGTCGAGCTTTTGTTCCTGCCCGGCAGTTACGGGCCGTGCCCCACCTGCGACGGAGCCCGCTACAACCCGGAGACCCTTGAGATCACCTATCAGGGCCGGACCATCGCCGACGTTCTCGGACTCACCGTCGACGCCGCCGCAGAATTCCTGGCCGACGTTCCGGCGGCGGCACGCAGTCTCACCACGCTCCGTCAGGTGGGGTTGGGCTATTTGCGGCTTGGGCAGCCAGCCACCGAGCTCTCCGGCGGTGAGGCGCAACGCATCAAACTCGCCACCGAACTGCAGCGCGCCCGCCGCGGGCACACCCTGTACCTCCTGGATGAGCCCACCACCGGGCTGCACCCGTCAGATGTGCAGCTGCTGCTGGCACAGCTAAACAACCTGGTCGACGCCGGCAACACCGTCGTCGTCGTCGAACACGATATGTCCGTCATCGCTGCGGCGGACTGGGTGATGGACCTGGGTCCTTCTGGCGGCGACGACGGCGGCCGGATCGTGGCGGAGGGGACGCCGTCGTCGGTCGCTGACAGCACTGTCAGCCGCACCGCGCCCTACCTGACGCGGAGACTCAACACCACCGTCTGAGTGCCCTCCCCCGCGAACCGCGGTTAGCGGCGCTGCCCGCTGAGATTCCGTTTTCCCGCTGAATTCGAACTGAGGTGGTATCCACGGCTCTGATCGGTGACCGGACCGGTACCAGCAATTTCGCGCATCTCGTCGATGCCTGCAACCGCTTCGGGCTTCGTCGGGTAGTAGGTGGAAACAGCCACCAGCCCCCCGTCTCCTGCCATGAGTTTGATCCGGTAACCGCCGTCGTGCGCATCCACTATTTTGAAGTAGCCTGACACTTTCTTACCTCCTTGTAAGGAATGTCTGAACGGGTACCTACATAGTAGGGATCCGCAGGTCCAATGGGTACGGTCCAGGAGGACATTCTGGAGCTATTTTCGGGACTTTCGTCCTATCCGCCGTCCTCTACCGGGCGGTAAAATAAGAGTGCTGGCACGGTAGCCATTCCGCCGCTGGCGGCCCTGTAAAAGCCCGGCGAATAGGTTCCAATTTCACAAGGTTCTTTTTTCGATCCAAGGGAGGGGAAATGACTACCGCATCACATCCTGCACGTGACTTTCACGTGACCCATGAGCTGGTTCGCGCTGGCTCAATGGGAATGGGAGTAGTCTTTCTGCTTTTGGGCGTTCTGGCCTTTGTGCCAGGACTGACGACACAATATGGCTCGCTGGCCTTCGCCAGCGGCTCGGAGGCTCTGCTTTTCGGCGTCTTCCAGGTGTCAATCCTGCTCAACCTCGTCTATCTGGTTGTCGGAGCAGCCGGGGTCATCATGAGCAGGGACAGCAAGGGTGCCCGCAATTTCCTGCTGGGCAGCGGTGCCCTGTTTTTGATCATGTGGATCTACGGTGTGGTCATCAACCTGGATTCGACGGCCAATTTCCTGTCCTTCAACGCGGCAGGTAACTGGATGCATCTGGTCCTCGCATTGGTGGCGGGCGCCGTAGCCACCGCACATATCGCCCGGACTCGTGGAGGTGGCCAATCAACCAATACCTAGTCAGCGGCCTACGGCCCAGATCATGAGTGTTGCCTTGCACCGACCCTGTCGGTGCAAGGCAACCTGATTTAAGCCGGTTGCAACCTAGTTGCAACCTTGGTGCAACCCGAAAAAGGATACGTTCGCCATGTGCCCGGTCACCGACGACGGGGCTGTTCGGAAACGGAAGGGAAGCTCATGCCTGGAAACAAAGCCGTTGCTTACAAAGGACCCGGGAAAGTGGAGGTCATCGATATTGATTACCCCACCTTCGAGCTGAAAGATGGACCAGGAGTGAACCCGGCCAATGTGGGCCGTCAGGTACACCACGGTGTCATCCTCAAGACTGTTACAACGAATATTTGCGGCTCCGACCAGCACATGGTTCGGGGCCGTACTACTGCGCCCTCCGATCTGGTGCTGGGCCACGAGATCACTGGCGAAGTGGTGGAGGTGGGCCGCGACGTCGAGTTCATCAAGAAGGGCGACATCTGTTCGGTGCCCTTCAACATCGCCTGTGGGCGGTGCCGGAACTGTAAGGAACGCAAGACGGGCATCTGCCTGAATGTGAATCCTGACCGCCCGGGAAGCGCCTACGGGTACGTGGACATGGGCGGCTGGGTGGGTGGCCAGGCGGAGTACGTCCTGGTGCCCTACGCCGACTGGAATCTGCTGAAGTTCCCGGACCGGGATCAGGCCCTGGAGAAAATCCTGGATCTCACCATGCTCTCGGACATTTTCCCCACGGGATTCCACGGTGCGGTCTCCGCTGGGGTGGGCGTTGGCTCAACGGTCTATGTTGCGGGTGCAGGCCCGGTGGGCCTTGCAGCAGCAGTATCGGCGCAACTGCTCGGAGCCGCTGTGGTGATCGTCGGCGACCTCAACGAGGAACGCCTGGCCCAGGCTCGCAGTTTCGGCTGTGAGACCGTCGACGTATCCAAGGGCGATCCGAAGGATCAGATCGAGCAACTGCTCGGTGTGCCTGAGGTGGACTGTGGTGTGGACGCTGTGGGCTTCGAGGCGCGCGGCCACGGGGCTGATGCCTCCCACGAGGCGCCTGCCACGGTGTTGAACTCGCTGATGAGCCTCACCGCTGCGGGTGGCGCACTGGGCATCCCTGGCCTGTACGTGACGGGTGACCCGGGAGCGGTCGACGACGCCGCGAAGGTAGGGTCCCTGTCCATCAGTCTCGGGACCGGCTGGGCCAAGTCCTTGTCCTTCACCACCGGCCAGTGTCCGGTGATGAAGTACAACCGGGGCCTCATGATGGCGATCCTGCACGACAAGGTGCAGATTGCCAAGGCTGTCAATGCCAAGGCGATCGGCCTGACGGACGCACCTCGCGGCTATCAGGAATTCGACGCTGGCGCCGCTACCAAGTACGTGCTCGACCCTCACGGGTACGTGGCTGCCTAGGACGCAGTCTGGACCGCGGGCATCGTTTCCGGTGCCCGCGGCCTTCCAGGTCGGGAGACCGCGGCCGGGAAGGCGTCAATCGAAGAGTGATTCGCCGGCATACGGCGTCAGAGCGTCCTTCTGCTCCCCACTGAGCCGTCGGATACTGCCGGAGTTCGTGTCGACGAAGGCGAGGGTTGTTTCGGCCTTCACACAGACCACCCCGGTGCGGGGGTCCAGGATCAGGTAGGACAGGGTGAAACTGGCCGGTTTGAGGGCACTCACCCAGACATCAATCCGCACCGGAATATTGCGGTAATCGAGCGTGTCAACGAACCTGACCCGGTGCTCGACGACGAGCGCCTGGGTGCCCGGATTGACCGAGGAAAACACCGCAACCGGCGGCTGGTCACCCTCGGCTCCCGTCCCGCCGGGAGCCCCAAAAGCGTGGATTCTCGCTTCCTCCAGAAGCCGGAGTACCTGTACATTGTTGATGTGCCCGTAGGCGTCCATGTCGGACCACCGCATCGGCACCAAACAGGTCAGTATTTGACCCCCCAAAACCATCCCTTATCCCACCCTTTCGTCAAGCATCGCCATGTCTCGATTTGGCAACGATTGGAATCTGTTCTACCGTAGACGATAACCCGTTCAGGGAAACAACCCGCTGCTTTGTTCTTCGAACAGCAGCTTGATATGCCCGGTGCTGCCAATCCACCCGACGTTGCTCGTCCGGCAGCCACCAAAGATTTGACCACAAAACAGTCGAGGCGAGCAGCGGCGCAAAAATGTCCGGGGACGGAACTAGCGTTGGTGGCCTTTCGGAGCATCAGACCCATGAAGAATCAAAAATTCAGCACTAACGCGCGCCGCGGCGTTGCAGTCATCGCTCTTGCTGGCCTTGGCCTCGGAGCATCAGCCGGAGTGGCGAACGCAGCCCCCGGCAGCACCTGGGACGCCCTCGCAGAGTGCGAGAGCGGCGGAAACTGGGGCATCAGCACCGGAAACGGCTTCTCCGGCGGCCTCCAGTTCACCCCCTCCACCTGGGCAGGATTCGGCGGACAGGGCGCCCCTCAGGACGCCAGCCGCGAGCAGCAGATTGCCGTAGCAGAGAACGTCCTGCAGGGCCAGGGCTGGGGTGCATGGCCAGCGTGCTCGGCCAAGCTGGGCTTGAGCGGTGGAGCGAACCCATCGGCACAGCCAATGCAGCAGGCACCTGCCACGCAGGCACCAGTCCAGGCACAGGCTGAGCAGATCCAGCCTCAGGTTGCCCCCGCTCCGGTTGCTCAGGCTCCCGTAGCCCCCGCACCAGTAGCCCCCGCACCAGTAGCCCCCGCACCAGTGGCCGAGGTTCCTGTGGCAGTGGCTCCAGTAGCGGCTCCCGCAGTCAGCGGCGACACCTACACCATCCAGTCCGGCGACACCCTCGGGACCATCGCCGAGAAGCTTGGTGTTGTTGGTGGTTGGCAGGCTCTGTACGAAGCCAACGCCGACACCGTCATTCACGCTGACCTCATCTTCACCGGTGACGTTCTGCAGCTCCCGGCCTCATAGCCTCACGCTGTAACCACCTGCATTACGACGACGGCGGCCGCCCGGGATTCCCCTGGACGGCCGCCGTCGTCGTTGTGCGTCGGATCGGGCCCGCTAGGCCAGACCCGCCTTCTTCAGCGCATCGGCCATCGCGGAGTTCGCTGGCGGCGCAGGAGTACGTGCCGCGGGTGGCTTTGACGCACGCGGTGTGGCTGCTCCCCTGTCCTGCCGGGGTTTCTCCGGCCGGCTGTTTCTGGGTTCTCCGACCGGCTCGTCGTCCAGACGCAGCGTCAGGGCAATCCGTTTGCGCTCCGGGTCGGCCTCCAACACCTTGACCTTGACCACCTGCCCCGACTTCACCACCTCGTGCGGATCGCTGATGAAGCGGTTCGCCATGGCCGAAATGTGGACTAACCCGTCCTGATGCACTCCGACGTCGACGAATGCGCCGAAGGCTGCAACATTGGTCACCACTCCGTCGAGGGTCATGCCGGGTTTGAGGTCGGAAATCTTCTCGACTCCTTCGGAAAAGGTAGCCGTCACAAATTCGGGCCGCGGGTCCCGTCCAGGTTTCTCCAGCTCCGCAACGATGTCCTTGAGAGTGGGCAGCCCGAAGGTGTCGTCCACAAAAGTCGTCAGGTCCAGTTCCCGCAGGGCGGTTCCGCCCTGACTAAGAATCTTCCGCGCCACACCATAGGCCTCCGGGTGGACGCTTGAGGCGTCGAGGGGCTCCGAGCCACCCGAGACCCGCAGGAAGCCTGCGCATTGCTCGTAGGCCTTGGCGCCCAGCCGAGGCACCTTCAGGAGGTCCGCACGGCGGGTGAAGCGGCCGTTGGCGTCGCGGTGGGCCACAATATTTTCGCTGAGCAGCGGTCCGACGCCAGCTACCCGGCTGAGGAGTGACGGTGAGGCAGTGTTCACATCCACTCCTACGGCGTTGACGCAGTCCTCGATGACCGCGTTCAGTGACCGCTCCAGGTTGGCTGCTGTCACGTCGTGCTGGTACTGGCCCACTCCAATGGATTTGGGGTCGATTTTCACCAGCTCGGCGAGTGGGTCCTGCAAGCGGCGCGCGATTGAAACCGCCCCCCGTAGAGACACGTCAAGATCCGGCAGCTCGGCCGATGCCAAGGCCGACGCCGAGTACACCGACGCACCGGCTTCGGACACCACCAGTTTCTGCAGCTTCCGCTCGGGCATCCGCTTGATCAGCTCAGTGGAGAGCTTGTCAGTTTCCCGCGACGCGGTTCCGTTGCCGATCGCGATGAGTTCGACGTCGTAGTCCGTGACCAGCTTCGCGAGTGACGCGAGCGCTGCGTCCCACTTCTTCAAGGGGGCATGCGGGTACACGGTATCGGTGGCAACGGCCTTGCCGGTGCCGTCGACCACTGCCACCTTGACGCCGGTGCGGAGACCCGGGTCGAGCCCCAGCGTGGTCCTGCCGCCTGCCGGCGCTGCCAGGAGGACATCCCTGAGGTTGGCGGCGAAGACCCGCACCGCCTCGGTCTCAGCGGCAGCGAACAGGCGGACTCGGAGGTCCAGCGACAGTTTGGCGAGTATCCGGCGCCACGACTGCTGGACCGTCTGGGCCAGCCAGGCATCTGCGGGGCGTCCGGCAGAGGCGATCTTCAGCACCGCCGCCACCGAGTTTTCGTACCGGGTGCGCGCTTTGGCGAACCCTTCGGCGTCTGCCGGGTCTCCTTCGGCGATGGCCAGCTCCAGCACACCTGCTTTCTCGCCGCGGAACAGGGCGAGGACGCGATGTGAGGGCATGGTGGACGGTGTCTGGGCGAACTGGAAATAGTCGGCAAACTTTTGGCCCTCGGCCTCCTTACCCGCCCGGACTTTCGACCGTAGGAGCCCTTGTTTCCAGAGCCTCTCCCGGGCCGAGGTGAGCAGGTCCGCATCCTGGCCAGCGCGTTCCACCAGGATCGACCGGGCGCCGGCGAGCGCTTCCTCGGCATCGGGAACATCACCGGTCACGTACCTGCCTGCCTCGGCCGCGGGATCCAGGGACGGGTTCCCCACCAGCGCATCTGCAAGCGGTTCCAGGCCCGCTTCCCTGGCGATCTGCGCCTTGGTACGCCGTTTGGTCTTGAAGGGCAGGTAGATGTCTTCGAGACGGGATTTCGTCTCGGCGCCGGCAATCGCGGCCCGCAACTGATCGGTGAGCTTGCCCTGTGACTCGATGGAGTCAAGGATGACCCGTCGACGGTCCTGCAGGTCGCGCAGGTACCTCAGCCGCTCGTCGAGTAGCCGGAGTTGCGTGTCGTCGAGCGAACCGGTGGCCTCCTTGCGGTACCGGGCCACGAAAGGGACGGTCGAACCGGCGTCGAGGAGGTCCACTGCGGCCTTCACCTGCCAGGCGTGGACTCCGAGTTCGTCGGCGAGGAGGTCAAAGATGGCGGTGTCAGAAGTCAGATGTGGCACGTCTGCCATTGTCGCTTACGGTGGGGGCCCGGTTCCAACCGGCGCGGAATTTCGCCCACAGAACCGGCGTGTTTACCCTCCGAGGACTCGGGCCTTCTGCGCCGCGAACTCTTCCTCTGTCAGGATGCCCTGCGCTTTGAGGGTGGCGAGGTCCTTGAGTTGTTGAATCGGGTCCGGGGGCGGTGGGTAACCCGGTGGCGGTGCTTGCGGCGCCTGCTGTGCCGGCTGTGCCGCGAATTGCTGGTCGAATGCGCGCTGGCGCTCGGCCGCTGTTGCCGCGTCGCGCTCGGCGAATTTGCCGGCCTGGCGTCGCTGCACCCGGCCACTGACCGCTGTGGCTGTACCCGAGATGACTGCTGTTCTTGCGACTCCACGTAAAAGTCCCACGGTTAGGCTCCTGCGCTGGTGGTGTGGTCGAGGGATTCCAGGGTGGCCATGAGGTCCGCCGCCGGGATTCGGGTGGAGGCGATGAGCTCACCGCCGCTGTTGCGGGCCGCGGCAACGAACGGCACAGCCCAACTGTTTTCGAAGACAATCAGGGCGGCCACGGTGTTTGGCTTGAGTGTTTCGGCGGCTTGCCGCAGGTCGTTCTCGTCGAGCAGGTGCGAGCGTGCTCCTGCGAAGAAGTCGAATCCCGCGGTCCCGGGCGCCGCTGTAGCGAGGTCGAGCTCCGTGACGGAACCGTCCTCGTCCTTGCTGATCACCATCAGGTCATAGATCCGGATGGTGCCGTTTTCGACGAGGTCTTTGATTGCCGCGCTGGTCTCTCCGGTGAGGCGGTCCTTCGGAAACTCGAGAAGAACAAAGTCGATGGGGCCGAGAACGTCGGTTGGTGTGGTCACGTGAGCTCCCTGATCTCTCGCTGGGCTCGGCAACGTGTCATTGCCTATGACGAGAGTCTGGGCTCCGCTGGCCACCGTCGCATCACCCGTGGGGGGTGAGCGGCCAGCTATCGGCCAGGTGAACTGAGAGGGTGAGCGTACTGGGACAACTAGGCGCAGGAATCCTGGTCCATGGTGATGGCCAGCGGATGTTTGCCGGTAAACGATCCGTCGGCCGTGGAGTAGTCAATCTCGACGTAGTCGGAGGTACCCCTATCGGCGTCGTCGTCGAGGGAAACCGAGACCACCACGTTGAGATACTCCAGAGTGGAGATCTCATAACCGACCGCGGGGACAGGTTCAGTGAAGAACACGTTCTCGGGCATGTCCGCCATGTCCGCCATTTCACCTGAACCATGAGCCTCGGTGTGCTCCTCGCCGCCGCCCATCACCGTCCCGTCCTCCATGCCGTGGGTCCCGTGACCGCCCCGGTTGGCTGGCGTGACTTCCGCAGAGTTAAGGGTGACGCCGGCGGGCGAACCGAGGCTGACGTCGTCGATCGTGAAGGATTCGAGCGTCTCGTTATGGATCAGGACCGTGTATTCCTGGTAGCCGAGTGCAGGCTGCACCGAGCAGAGCTTGGCGCCATTGACGCCCAGTTGAAGCGGATCCTCGCCGAGCGATGCCGCAATGACATCGGTCCCGGATCCACCGGCAATTGCCTGTTCCGGCGGCGCCCCATTGACGTTCAACGGGTTATCTTCCATCCCGCCGCAGCCGGAGATCAGGCCGACGGCGAGCACCGACATGCCAAGGATCGTTGCGGTTCTGCGTGCCATGGGTCCTCATGCTCTCAAGTGTCGGGGCCACCGGACGCGGCATGTACTCCGGTCCGCGCTTACCTGTTCTTCGTATCCAGTGGCGGTGCGGCTTGGTGAGCCACTCAATAACTCCCGCAAAGCCCCTACTCGTACAGCACGTAATCCGGCGTGGGCTGCAACCCGAGGACTTCCGCCGGCAGCATCAATGGCCCCTGAAGGGTGTCCTCTTCGAAGAAGAGTTTGAAGCCGGGATTCACCGTCGGCGGGAGTTCCAGCATCAACTGGTTGTAGGTCTCGATCTTCGCGCCCGGCGCACCGATTCCGTCGACACTCTTGATCACCTCGACGCCGTCGTATTCACCCACCGCGCCCTCGTTGGTCACCACCGACGGGGCAACCTGGTGGAACACCAGCGCCTTCTGTGGCAGCTGGTGCTCGGCCACCAGATCATCGAGGTACCCGGCGATCCGGTCGATTTCCTCCCCTGACGTCTGCCCATAGGACTGGCCCGGAAGCTGATCTCCTGAGATATCCCATTCCGGGTCCAGCGCGAGCCCCACATCGGGTTCCAGGAGCCACTTTTCGAGTCGTTGAACTTCCTCAGTCATGGTGGAGCGTCCCGGCTGGACATTGAGCAGCAGCATCGCGTTGTGCCGCCGGGCCGCCGCCAGGTAGGACCCAATGAATTCGTCCGAGGCGGCAGCACGATACAGCCCGTCCTCCCCGGGAGAAGCCTGCACGACGACGGTGATCAGTTCCAGCACCGGCATGACGTTGCGCCCGTCGGCGTACTGCTCACCGAGGAGCTCCATCTCCTCGACCCGCTCGTCAATGTCTCCGATCCCCAGTCGGCCCATCCCCTCGGACGCCGGGTGGCCGCTGAACCCCACCAGCCGGTAGTCAGGAAACAGATCGGTCCCGCCGCGGGGCAGTTGAAGCGGTTCGGGTTCGACGACGGCGGTTGGCTCGTCACGTGGTGGCACGCTGGGTTCGTCGGCGGGCGGCTCACCCGCAGCGGGAGTCGTCGTCGGCGTCGATACTGTATTTTCTGTCGATACTGTATTTTCGGCCGCACCACCGGACGCACCACCGGACGCGCCACCGGACGCGCCACCGGTTGCGCAGCCGGTGAGCAGCAGACACAGGGACAGCAGCATGGGCACCCCGACAGTCCTGAGCGGGTGGCCGGGGAGAGTGGTGTGGTGCATGTCATTCCTAGGCGAGAGTATTGGTCGGTCTGGGCGCCCTCAACGGTACAGGCGCTGGGCTACGCTGAACCCATGACTGAGCCAGCGTTCGTGCACGATACCGAGATTGCCACTTCCCCGCTTCGGCTGTGGGAAGCTCTGACCGAGGGTGCCGTGACACGTCGTTACTGGTCCGGACGCCGGGTGGAGTCCATCTGGGTGCCGGGTTCCCCCGTCCGCTTCTACGAGAGCAGCTCGGAGACAATCACCCACCACGGGGTGGTGCTGGAGGTAGACGAGCCCAAGCGGTTGTCGTACACGCTCCGCGAGGTGCCAGCAGGCGAAGACGGACAGGCCGACCCGCAAGACGACACCGCATCCCGCATCACGATTGACGTTGAGCAGGTGGCCGGTGGCGGGGTACGGTTTCGCCTCGTGCAGGACCGGTTCGCTGAGGCAGCCCAGATGGACGCGGTGGGCAAGAGCTGGGCTCCCATCCTGATGAACCTCCAGGCGCTGCTGGAAAATGACAACGCCCAGTATCCGGCGCCGGGCAACGCCTAGCGAAGAGGGGCTCGTCCAGGCGAACCCCAGCCCGGGCTCATTGTGTTTACTGGCACCCATCCCTAAGAATGAACTATGACAGTAATCATGAGGTCCCTAGAAACCGCAGTTCCTGAGACCGTTATGGTGCAGTCGGATGTGAGGGACGTCTTTGCCGCGCAGCCGGGCCTGAGCCGGCTCGGGACGCGTCTGGTCGGCGCGGCATTCGACTCCTCGGGAATCAATACCCGGTACACCGCGGTGAAGGAAATGACCCTGGACGCTCCGTCCGAGAACCCGGTCTTCTTCGATTCCGCTGAACGGCGCATCCTGTCCCCCAGCACCAAGGTGCGCAATGAGGTGTACGCGGAAGAAGGCACCAAGCTGTTCATCGAGGCAGCCGCCAAGGCCCTGACCGCCGCCGAGGGCATCGAACCGGCCGATGTCACCCACGTCATCACCGTCTCCTGCACCGGGTTTTTCAACCCCGGCCCCGATTACAAGGTGGTTCGCGCGCTCGGACTGAGCCCGGCCGTGCAGCGCTACCACCTCGGCTTCATGGGCTGCTACGCCGCCTTCCCCGCCCTGCGCGCCGCGAAGTCCTTTTGTGAGGCCGAGCCGGACGCAGTCGTTCTGGTGGTCGCAGCCGAGCTGTGCTCCCTGCACGTCAGGTCCTCCAACAACCCTGACACCATTGTGGGGTCCTCGCTGTTCGCCGACGGCGCGGCGGCCGCAGTGATCAGTGCGCGCGACTACAAGGCCACCACGCCCGCCCTGAGTCTCGATTTCTTTGAGACGGTCCTGACACCCGTCGGCGAGGAGTCCATGGCGTGGAACATCGGAGACGAAGGGTTCGAGATGGTGCTCGGCACCTACGTGCCCCACATCATCGATGAGCATATTGTGGGGGCGCTGGAGCCGTTGCTGGCCCGCGACGAAACCCTCGCCGACAAGCAGTACAAGGACATTGAGCACTGGGCAATCCACCCGGGAGGGCGGAGCATCCTGGACAAGGTGGAGGCCAAACTGGACCTGAAGGAGGACCAGTTGGTGCCGGCACGGGAGACCCTCCGGGATTACGGCAACATGAGCAGCGCCACCGTGATGTTCGTGTTGAAGCACATTTTGGAGCAACCCTTTGACGGCGCCGACGAGCGGATCTGCTCCATGGCATTCGGTCCCGGCCTGACAGTGGAAACCGCGCTGTTCACCAAGGTGGGTCCCTGAGTGCAGTTCCTCGCTCGCCGCGAGAATGGGTTCCTCGCTCGCCGCGACGTTGACGCGGTGGAGGAGATGGACAAACCGGATTGCGACCCGGTCCTGCTGGACCGGACCTACTCACAGTTCGGGTTGATCAACGCGACGGTCGCCGGCTGGCGGCGCACCTGGGCGGCACAGATCCGCCCGCGGTTGTCCTCATCGCGGCCCAGCACCCTCCTCGATATCGGGTCCGGCGGCGGGGACATGCCGCGGGCGTTCGCCCGCTGGGCGGCTCGGGATGGCCTGCAACTGTCGATCCTGGGCATCGATCCCGACGACCGGGCGCACGCGTTCGCGACCTCGCAGCCGCCCGTGCTGGGACTGACGTTCCGGCGCGCGTTCAGCACCGAGCTGGTCGCCGAGGGACTGAAGTTCGACGTCGTCACCTCCAACCACCTGCTGCACCACCTGGCACCGGAGGACCTGCAGTCGTTACTGGCCGACTCGGAACAGCTGAGTAGGGGGATCGCCCTGCACAACGACATTGAACGTAGCCGGTTGGGCTACCACTTGTTTTCTCTGGGCACCCTGCCGCTGCGCCGCTCCCTGATCCGGCGGGACGGGCTGACCTCGATCCGCCGCAGCTATACCGCCGCCGAATTGGCATCCGTCGCCCCGCCAGGCTGGGAGGTCACCGCACGGTTCCCTTCCCACAACCTATTGGTCCACCGGGCATCCGATGCATGACGTGATCCTGGTCGGAGGAGGCCCGGTGGGCCTGTTCGCGGCGATCCTGCTCCGACAGGCCGGGCTCGACGTGCTGGTCCTGGAGCAGCGCACGGCCCGGAGCGTCCACTCACGAGCCATCGGCATCCACCCGCCGGCCCTGGCATCGCTCGCTCAGGCGGGGGTGGCCAATGAGCTGATCCGTCGCGGCGTCAGGATCGGTGAGGGGGTTGCCCGCAGCGCTGGCAACGACGTGACCCGCCTGTCCTTCACGGACCTGGAATGCGACTACCCGTTTGTGCTTGCGGTACCGCAGATCCGGACCGAGCAGGTGCTGGAAACCCGTTTTGCCGCCGTCGCACCCGGTGCGTTCCGCCGGGGCGTGACGGTCACCGCGGTCCATGACATTGGGGCGTCAATGCTGGTGACCACGTCAACCGGCGAGGTGCTGCAGGCACGGCTCGTCATTGGGGCCGACGGCGGCAAGAGCACCGTGCGATCCAGCGCCGGGATCCCCTCTTCGCTGCAGCGGTACCCCGACACCTATCTGATGGGCGACTTTGCTGACTCGTCGGCGGACCGGTCGACGGCGGTGCTGTATCTGGAGCCGGGCGGGATTGTCGAGTCCTTCCCGCTACCGGACGGGGTGCGCCGCTGGGTGGTGCGGACGTCTTCGCTGGTCGTCTCGCCGACCCCCGATGTTCTGGCGGGGCTGATTCTTGCACGCACCGGCGTGCGGGTGGACGTGGACAGCATCTCAATGCTGAGCGCGTTCGACGTGCACCGGCGGCTGGCCCAGCGGCTCGTGTCCGGGCGGACCGTGCTGATTGGGGACGCGGCCCACCAGGTGAGCCCGATCGGCGGGCAGGGGATGAACCTCGGGTGGCTCGATGCCACCGAGCTGGTCCCGATCATCACGGCGTCACTGGTTGACGGCCGCGACGTTGGCCGCGACCTGGTGGCGTTTAACCAGCGACGCCGTCATGCTGCTGTGACGGCTGCACGCCAGGCTCATCTGAACATGGCACTCGGGCGCCCCCTCCCGCGGCCGGTTTTATCGGCCCGGAATGCCGTTTTGCGCCGGTGCAACGCGGTGCCCGCCGTCCACGACACTATCGCCCGCACCTTCACCATGCAGTGACCACCATGCAGTGACATTTCCCCGGGCAGCTCGCCCGTGCCCCCCGGTCTACAGGTGGGTCGGGGCGAACAGACGCAGCAGGGTTTCGACGACGACGACGTTCGGCCCTTCAGCGGCGAAACTGTCCTCCAACGCCTGCCGTACGTCGCCCGGGGCCACCTTCACCGCTGGCACACCGAACGCCTCGGCGAGCTTCACGAAATCCGGCCGGGTCAGCTCGGTGGCGGTGGCCTTCCCGAACGCGCCCTCCATGTATTCGCGGAGGATCCCGTACCCGCCGTCGTCGACAATCAGCCAGGTGACCGGCAGGTTGTGCTGCCTGGCGGTCGCCAGTTCGGCGATCGAGTACATTGACGAGCCGTCACCGGACACCGCGAGGACGCGCTCCCCGAGTCCGACGGCGCCACCAATGGCGCCGGGAAAACCGTAGCCCAGCCCACCGGCACCCTGCGCCGAGTGGAACTGGCCGTCCTTGGCATCCCAGCAGCTCCAGGCCCAGTAGGCCGCGATCGTCATGTCCCAGTAGGTCTGCAGCCCCGCTGGTGCTGCGGCACGGATGTCCGCCATGAACGTGCGTTCCATCGCGAGGTCCTGCGAGTCGAGCCGACCCTGCACCTTGGCGAGGGTTTCTGCAACCAGGGCGACGGCGTCGTACCCGCCGGAGCGGTCACGCTCGAGCGTGGGCAACGCCTCGTCGAGCGCGGCGAGCGCCTGGCCGGCGTCGGCGCGGATACCCAGAGCCGGCCGGTTGGATTCGAGCACCCGGGGTTCGGCGTCGATCTGGATGATACGCCCACGCGGTTCGAGCGTGAAGTAGTTGCTGGTCACCTCGCCGAGGGAGGAACCGACCACGAGAAGGACGTCGGCATCCTCCAGGACCTCGGTGACGTAGCGGTCCTCCACCCACGCCTGCAGCGACAGCTCATGCTCCCACGGGAACGCCCCGTTCCCGCCGGGCGAGCACAGGACGGGGGCACCGAGCTTCTCAGCGATGGACAGGAGCCAGTGCTCGGCCTTGCCGCGCCGTGTGCCGCCCCCGGCAACGATGGCGGGTCGCTTGGACTCGGTCAGCCACTTCGCTGCCTCACGGACCAGCTCCACCCGGGGTGGGTTGTCGAACGGCTCGGCGAGCGCATCCTCGACCTGCGGCACCATCACCGGGTCCAGCAGGACGTTCTGCGGCACCTCGATCCAGACCGGCCCCTGCGGCGAGGAGACGGCCTCGGTCCAGGCGTCCTGGATGGCCGAGGGGATGCCTGAGGCGTGTTGGATCAGGCGTTGGCTCTTGGTGACGTTGGCGGCCGACGCCTTCTGGTCGTCCAGTTGGTGGAGCATACCCTTGCGCCGGGCGCCGAGACCCTCCAGCGGGATCTGGCTGGCGATGACCACCATCGGCACGCCGGTGGCGTAGGCCTCCTGCAGGCCCGCGAGCGCCGTCAGGGCGCCGGGACCGGTGGACAGGAACAGCACTCCGACCTGTCCGGTGGCGCGGGAGAACCCGTCGGCGGCGAACGCCGAATTGTTCTCCACCCGCGAGGACACGAAGCGCAGGTCCGAGCGTGACAGCGCGTCGAACAGACCCAGGGCGTGCTGGCCGGGAATGCCGAACACCGTGGTGGCGCCCAGCGCACTGAGCGTTTCGACGACGAGGTCCCCGCCATTGCGTTCCCCAGTCAGTGGGTGCGGTGGTGCTGCTGCGACACTGTCGGTGGTGACCATTTAGCGTTCCTCTGTCGTGCTGTTCGGGGTGGCGCGGGTGGCGGTCGCCTGGTCGGCCATCAGGCTGACCAGGTCGTAGGCCACGTGCGATGCCGCGACCCCCGTGATCTCCGCATGGTCGTAAGCGGGGGCAACCTCGACGACGTCGGCCCCGATCAGGTTCATGCCGCGCATGCCGCGGAGGATTTCCAGCAGCTCACGGCTGGTGATGCCGCCCGCCTCGGGCGTTCCCGTCCCGGGGGCGTGCGCCGGGTCCAGGACGTCGATGTCGATGGAGATGTACAGCGGACGGTTGCCGATCCGGTCCCGCAGCTTGGCGACCACCTCGTCGACCCCCTGCCGGAACACGTCGGAGGAGGTCACAATCCCGAACCCGAACCGCCGGTCATCCTCAAGGTCCTTCACCCCGTAGAGCGGACCCCGGGTGCCCACGTGGGAGATGGCCTCGGTGTCCAGGATGCCCTCCTCCACCGCGCGTCGGAAGGGTGTGCCGTGGGTGTACTCGGCGCCGAAATAGGTGTCCCAGGTGTCAAGGTGCGCGTCGAAGTGCAACATCGCCACGGGTGCGCCAGCGCGTTCGGAGGCGGCCCGGAGCAGGGGCAACGCAATGGTGTGGTCGCCACCGAGAGTGACCAGCTTGGCGCCGTCGGCCGTCAGATCGAGGGCATTCTGCTGGATGGTTTCGATCGCCTCGTGGATATTGAAAGGATTGACCGCCATGTCGCCAGCATCGGCCACCTGCACCCGCTCAAACGGGGAGATGTCCAGGGCCGGGTTGTAGGGGCGGAGCAGGCGCGAGGATTCGCGGACGTGGTTGGAGCCGAACCTGGCCCCCGGGCGGTAGGAGACCCCCGAGTCGAAGGGGACACCGACGACGGCGATGTCGGCCCGGTCCACCTCGTCGAGTCGCGGCAGCCGGGCGAAAGTCGCAGCGCCCGCATAACGGGGAATCCGTGAGGAATCGATGGGGCCGATGTTTCCATTGGCCGTGACGCGCGGCTGTTCCATGAGTACCTCCGGGTTGGGGAAAACAGAAGTTGCCATATAAGCATCAACTGTTTTTCATAAGGCTAATTGTGATGCCCGTCTCGGTCAACACTGTAGCCGTCACGACGGATGAGAATTCCCCCATAAAGGATCCATAAATAGCGCCCAGTTCACCAGTCATCGAGGCCTACAGTCATCCAGTGACTACAACTTTGCACAGCATCAAGGACTCCCGCCGGGTGCGGCGACTGGGGCATTGGCTGCTGGATGACGAGAATCAGCGCAAGCCCAGACGCCCGAAAGCCGCAGCTACCCACTCGTGGGTGAAGGTGATGTGCCTGACCGGCGTCGACTACTTCTCCACCCTGGGGTACCAGCCAGCCATCGCAGCTGTCGCAGCCGGAGTCCTTTCCCCCATCGCGACCATCGTCCTGGTCCTGGTCACCCTCCTCGGGGCGCTGCCGGTCTATCGACGGGTTGCCGAGGAAAGTCCCAATGGTGAGGGTTCAATCGCCATGCTCGAACGCCTGCTTCCCCGCTGGAGCGGCAAGATCTTCGTGTTGGTCCTGCTGGGTTTTGCCGCCACCAGCTTCCTCATCACCATGACGCTCTCGGCAGCTGATGCGAGTGCACACCTGATTGAAAACCCCTTCGCGCCAGGCTGGATGCATGGCCAGGAGGTGCTCATCACCCTGATATTCCTCGGTCTACTCTCGGTGGTTTTCCTGCGGGGCTTCCGGGAGGCAGTGGGAATCGCCGTCGCGCTGGTGGCCGTGTTCCTGCTCCTGAATCTGGTCGTCATCGTGGTGGCGTTGGGGCAGGTGATTCTCCAGCCGCCACTGGTCGATGACTGGTGGACCGCTTTGAACACCCAGCACGGCAACCCGATGCTGATGGTGGTGGTGGCTTTGCTGGTCTTCCCCCGGCTGGCGCTCGGCCTCTCCGGGTTCGAAACCGGGGTCGTCGTCATGCCCCTCATCAAGGGGCACCCGGGCGACGAGCACGCGGACCTCGCGGGCCGCATCGCCGGGGCAAAGAAGCTACTGACGTCGGCAGCCCTGATCATGAGTGGATTCCTGATCACGTCGAGTATTGCGACCACTATCCTGATCCCCGCCGCGGAGTTCCAGGAGGGCGGCGAAGCCAATGGCCGTGCCCTCGCCTACCTTGCACACAAGTACCTCGGCGACGGCTTCGGCACCGCCTACGACATCAGCACCATCGCGATCCTCTGGTTCGCTGGCGCCTCGGCCATGACGGGGCTTCTCAACCTGGTCCCCCGCTACCTGCCGCGCTACGGAATGGCCCCTGACTGGGCCCGGGCAGTCCGCCCGCTGGTCATCGTTTTCACCGCCGTCGCCTTCCTGGTCACCATCGCCTTCCAGGCCGACGTCGAAGCGCAGGGCGGTGCCTACGCCACCGGTGTCCTGGTGCTGATCACCTCGGCGTCCGTCGCGGTCACCCTCTCAGCACACCGCCGCAGACAGCTGCTTGCCACCGTTGGATTCGGCGTTGTGACAATAGTCCTGTCCCTGACCACCGTGATCAACGTGGTGGAACGGCCCGACGGCGTCCAGATCGCCGGGCTCTTCATCCTCGGAATTCTGGTGGTCTCGGTCGCATCCCGGTTCAGCCGCGCCTTCGAGCTGCGCACCACGGGGATCAGGCTGGACGATGAGGCCTTGCGCTTCGTCGCGTCCATCGACGACGGCGACATCCTCCTCATCGCACACGAGCCGCAGCGTCTCACTGCCGGCGCCTACCGCAGGAAGCTTGAGCACGCGTGCACGGTCAGTCACCTGATGCCTGCCGACAACCCGCTATTTATCGAGGTAATTGTGGATGATTCCTCCGAGTTCGCCACGGCGCTGCAGGTGCGCGGGATTACCCGGCATGGCTACCGGATTCTGGAAGTGCACGGATCCAATGTGCCCACCACCATCGCTGCGGTGATGCTGCACATCCGTGACATCACCGGCCTGATGCCGCACGTCTACTTCCGCTGGACGGAGGGTCACCCGTTGACCAACCTGTTCAAGTTCCTCATCACCGGGGAAGGCGAGATTGCTCCGGTGACACGTGAGGTCCTTCGTGAAGCCGAGCCCGACGTCACCCGGCGGCCGTGGGTGCACGTCGGGTAGTCCCCCGATAGAAATTTGCCCGGTAGAGATTCACCCGCCGGAGATTTACCCGCCGGATGCTGCGGGGACCAAGGTCCAGAGAACAATCGTTTCCTGGTCGGTGGGATTGAACCAGGTGTGGGGTTCGCGGCCGGGGAACGTGACGGTGTCTCCGGCCTCCAGCTCATACCGGTCGTTCGAGAAGATCAGGACAAAACTCCCGGCAACAATGTGCAGGGTCTCCACCTCGCAATCAACCGAATACAGTTCGCTCTCGCCCCGCCCGTGAGGCTCGATCACAGCGCGGATCATCTGGAGCCGCCGCTCGGAGCGGGCCGTCATCAGGCGTTCATTAATACCTTCGCCACCGAGACTGATCCGTGGCGCCTCATTCAGCCGGGTTAGATGGGTTTCCGGCACCAGGAAGAGGTCACCGATCGAAATAGACAGAACCTGGCAAAGAGTCACCAGGGAAGCGACCGACGGCGATGTCAGATCGCGCTCCACACGACTCAGGAATCCCTTGGTCAGCCCGGTGGCAGCCGCAACCTGCTCGATGGTCATCCGCTGGGATTGCCGGGCGGCACGGATTCGAGACCCGATGGCTACCGGGGCGTTGCTGGGTTCTACGGGCAGGGCCTTCACTGGCTACCATCTCTCTGCTCAGGACAATCACCCGGGCGGACATCGACTATGAGCATACCTAGGATTTTCTGAGTACCGGCCCGAACGCGCACTTGACCTGTTAGCAAGATCACAACTAGCCTGTAGCGAAACATAAGTTTTCTATAGGTTACTTTCTCGCCGAAAACCCCACATTCAGGAGCACTATGGAATTCATCAATATTGCGATCGTGGTGGTCTACCTCGTGGGCATGCTGGCGTTCGGCTGGTGGGGCAAGTCCCGCACCAAGAACACGAGCGACTACCTCGTCGCTGGCCGGCGTCTGGGCCCGCTCCTGTACACCGGCACCATGGCTGCGGTAGTACTGGGCGGCGCGTCAACTGTCGGTGGTGTCGGCCTCGGTTACACCTACGGCATCTCGGGCATGTGGCTCGTCGTCGCTATCGGTGTTGGGGTGCTGCTGCTCAGCCTCCTCTTTGCCCCGACCCTGCAGAAGCTGAAGATCTACACGGTCTCCCAGATGCTCACCCTGCGCTACGGCGCCGAGGCCACCAAGGCCTCAGGGATCGTCATGCTGGCCTACACCCTGATGCTCTGCGCCACCTCTACCGGCGCCTACGCCACCATCTTTGTGGTGCTGTTCGGATGGGACCGCGCGGTCTCGATCGCCGTCGGCGGTGCGATCGTGCTGATCTACTCGACAATCGGCGGCATGTGGTCCATCACCCTGGCCGACATGGCGCAGTTCATCATCAAGACCATCGGCGTGTTTGCCCTGATGCTGCCCTTCGCCCTGATCAACGCCGGCGGTTTCGACGGCATCTCCGAGCGTGCGGGAGCCGAGTTCTTCAGCATCACCGGCATCGGCCTGCAGAGCATCATCACCTACTTTGTGGTGTACACGCTGGGCCTGCTCATCGGTCAGGACATCTGGCAGCGCGTCTTCACTGCCCGGACCCCCACGGTCGCCCGCTGGGGTGGCGTGACCGCTGGCGTGTACTGCATTCTCTACGGCGTCGCTGGCGCGGTCATCGGCATGTCGGCCAGCGTGATCCTCCCCAACATCGAGTCCCAGGACGACGTGTACGCGGATATCGCCATCAACGTCCTGCCGATCGGTATTGGCGGCCTGGTGCTGGCGGCCGCCGTCGCCGCCATGATGTCTACGGCATCCGGTTCGCTGATCGCCGCTGCGACGGTGGCGCGCGCCGACGTCGTGCCGTTTGTCAGCAGCTGGTTTGGCCGTAGCGGCCAGAGCACCATCGACACCACCACCGAGGGCGAGGCCGAGAACCCCGAGCATGATGTCACCGCCAACCGCTGGTGGGTCCTGGGCCTGGGCCTCGTCGCCATTGCGCTGGCGGTCGTTGTCCAGGACGTCGTCGCCGCTCTCACCATTGCCTACGCCATCCTGGTAGGCGGCCTCCTGGTCTCCATTCTCGGTGGGCTGGTCTGGAAGCGGGCCACCGGCGTCGCAGCAGCGGCCTCAATGGCTGCTGGCACTGTCTTCACCCTCGGCACCATGATCTACCTCGAGGTCAACGCCGAGAACCAGTACGACGGCATCTACGCCAACGAACCGATCTACTACGGACTCGTTGCGTCGGCCCTGGTGTTTGTGATCGTTTCCTTCCTGACCAAGCGAACCGACCCGGCGGTCATGGCTGCCTGGGAGCGTCGCGTGGCGGGGGCCGCTGAGGACGAGGTTCCCGTCGCCTCCACCACCCGCTAGCCAGCAACGACCCGCTAGAGAAGCCACCAGGCAGAACAAAGGCCGGCGTCCACTGGATCTCAGTGGACGCCGGCCTTTGTGATGTCACCGGTTACGGCTTGGCGATTGAGGCTCCGATTTTGCGGCCTGGGCGGCTGCTGCGGCCGCGGCCGACGGCGTCGGCTTTCGTGTCGATCTCGGCTTGCCGGACGTCCGCGGGGGTAATCGGCCCGTCTTCTTCACCGTTCCAGGACTTGATGGCACTCCAGGTGACCGCCGCGAGGGGCACCGACAGGATCGCTCCGACGATGCCCGCCAGAATGGTGCCAGCGGTCAACGCCACCAAAATCACCAGTGCGTGCACGCTCAGCGAGCGGCCCATGACCACCGGCTGCAGGAAATTGCCCTCGATCTGGTTCACAGCGATGACCACCACAATGACAATCAGTGCTGTGGTTGGTCCGTCGGACACCAGCGCCACGAGGGCCGCGAGGGCTCCGGCGAACGTCGCACCGACGATGGGGATAAACGCGCCGACAAACACGATGACTGCCAGTGGCAGGGCTAGCGGGATGCCCAGCCAGAAGAGGGCAATCCCGATGAACACCGAGTCCACGAGGGCGATGATCGCGGTTCCGCGGACGTAGCCGCCGAGGGTCTCCAGTCCGTGGACTCCGACGCGACGGGCCTTGACCAGCCGCTCACCTTTGAAGGGGCGGAGGATGAAGGCGAAGATCTTGTCGCCGTCCTTGAGGAAGAAGAAGAGGATGACCACCATCAGCACTGCCCCGGTGAGGAACTCGCCGGCCGCGGTAATTCCGGTCACCGCACCGGCGCCCACCGTTGCGCTGGTCGCAAAGTCGATCAGCCACTCCTGAGCATCGGCGATCTGTTGCTCGTCGACGGGAATCGGACCGCTGATGATGGCTTCGTAGATCTTGTCGAAGCCCTGCGTTGCGCTGGCGACCAGCTCGTCGGCCTGGCTCTGAACAGCAAAGACGATACCGGTGATGACGCCGCCCAGAACGCCCAGCAGCAGCAAAAAGGAGAACGCCGTCGCGAGCGCGCTCGGCCAGCCCTTTCGCCGGAGCCAGTTCACCAGCGGCCCGATAGCGGCCGCCAGGATCAGCGCGATGATCAGTGGGATGACCACGAGCGTGACCTGCATCAGGCCAAAGACCACTATCGATCCCAGGACGAGGATCAACAGCACCTGCGCCGCCCGGGTGCTCGCGCGGCCGAGGGAGTCCTTCCACGGATTTCCGGGCCCCTGCGGCGTATCGACGCGGGTTGCTACCTCGCGGCGCTCCTCGCCGCGGGGCGCGCCCTTGGTGCGCCTGAATATGTTGAACACTTCTGGTTCTCCTTGCTTCCTCCGGTGGCGCAGCTCAGCTGTCCCCGGCAATAAGTTGGTCACGAACCTGGCGTCGCAGCACCTTGCCAATCAGTGACCTTGGCAGTTCGTCTACCTCAACAATACGACGCGGTATTTTGTAGGCGGCCAGGGAACCCCGGCAGAAGGCCTTCAACACGTCGGCACTGAACGGTTGCCCATCGCGGACGACGACGGCGGCCACCACCTCTTCGCCACCTCCCGGCAGGGGCATCCCCACCACCGCCGCGTCGGCGACACTGTTGTGGTCGAGCAACGCTTCCTCCACTTCGGTGGGCATGACGTTGAACCCGCCGGTGACAATGACCTCCTTGATCCGATCCACGATCGTGACGTAGGACTCAGCATCGACCCGGACGATATCCCCGGTTTTGAACCAGCCGTCGGAACTCAGGACGGCTCGCGTATCCTCGTCGTTCCGCCAGTAACCTTGGAACACTTGGGGCCCCCGGATGAGGAGTTCGCCGGGCTGTCCGGGCGCACGATCGCTCTCGGTATTCTCGGGGTCCACGACCCGGATTTCCGTATTGGGGAAGGGCAACCCGACAGTTCCTGGCTTACGCGTTGGGCCAATTGGATTGCCCAGCGAGATGGGCGAGGTCTCGGTGAGCCCGTACCCCTCCACCAGGTATCCACCGGTCACCGACTCCCACAATTCGATGGTCGCTGGCGGCAGATTCATCGCACCGGAGATCGCGAAGCGAATGCTCTTCAGACTGACCCCACGCTCCACGGCGCGCTTCGCAAGACGCTCATAGATCGGTGGAACAGCGGGTAGGAAGGTGGGCGGGGTGGACTTCGCCGCGTCCAGCACCAGGTCTTCATCAAACTTGGGAAAAAGGACCAACCGGGCACCAATACTCATGGCAAACGTCAGACAGAGGGTGAGCCCGTAGGCGTGGAACATAGGCAGGACGGCGTAGATGACTTCTTTCCCGTCATCCAGGCCTGGCACCCATGCTCGCCCCTGCGCCGCATTGACGAGGAGGTTCCGATGGGTGAGCACCGCACCCTTTGGGTGCCCGGTGGTGCCACTGGTGTACTGCAGCACCGCAACGTCGGTGGGCACGGGACCCGGATGCGTAACGTCCAGCCTCTTGTTGTTCATCAGGTCGTCCCACCGGGTGACGCTTCGCTGGCCGGAGAGCTTGGCGGTGGTGGTCAACGCCTTGCGCGAGTCCTTGGCCTTCCGGAGGGGAAGCCTCAGCGCTGCCCGTTTCGCGAACGGCATGGCCCGTGTCAGGTCCACCGTCACCAGGGTGGTGACGTGGATGTCTGCGGGCAAATTCTGCACACGCTGCGCTGCTTTGTCCCAGACAATGGCCAGCCGCGCCCCGTGATCCTCGAACTGGTGCCGCAACTCCCGGTCGGTGTAGAGCGGGTTGTGCTCGACGACAATGGCACCGAGCCGCAGAACAGCGTAGAACGCCACCACGTGCTGGGGGCAGTTGGGCAGCACCAGGGCCACCCTATCGCCGGCTACAACACCCAGCCGATGAAGACCTTCGGCCGCGCGCTGGATCTCCTCTCCGAGCTGACGGTAGGTCGTCTCGGCTCCGAAGAACTCAAGGGCGACCTTCTTGCCGTAGCTGCGTGCGGATTCCTCAACGAGGTTGACGAGGGAGCCGTCAGGGATGGCGACTGTAGCGGGCACCCCCGGCCCGTAGTTTCGGACCCATGGGGCAGTTGAATCAAAAATCATCAGTCTACTTCCTGTCTTGGCCTGTTGAACTCTATCCTGATTCGCCGGGAAGACGCTCGCCGTCCATCAGGTGACTTCTCACTCATGCAGCGACTGGAACAGGACAGCGTAGATGCCCGCGGCCCCCACCGCGACCACCACCACGGTAGTCCAAAGCACCGCAGTCACATCCGCCTGTAAGGCACCGGTCCTGATCCCTTGGAGGTTCCGGTGATAGCGGAGCCGTTGACTCAGGTAGATTCCCAGCGCCGCAGCGAGTGAGGCGCCGGTGAGGATCAACGCAAACCACCCGTGCTGTGGCAGCCATCGCACGAAGAGCACACCGCTGATGACCAGCGCCAGCATGGTCCTTCCCCAGGCCAGTGAGGTGCGTTCCGGCGGCAAGCCGGTGTCGACGGGGTGTTTGCTGTTCATCGGCGTGAGTCAGGCCGGTCGGCTAAAGATTACGACCACTACCACCGCCGCCACTACCGTGGCGCCGAGCGCGAGCAGCGGGGCGAGGAATGGCAGGGGCAATGGCAGCCCGTGGCGCATAGCCCGCTCCACGATCAACCATCTGCCACCCGCTCCGGCGGCCAGGAGCATGGCCAAGATCAACAGCAAAATCGCCAGAGCTTTGCGGATGACCGGATCGAACAACTCAGCGGTGAACGCTTCAACCGCTATACCGCCAGCCAGCAACGCCAGGGATGTCCGGATCCAGGCCAGAAACGTCCGCTCGTTCGCCAGCGTGAACCGGGGATCGGGATCTACTCCGCCCCGCAGGAGGCGCTGGGTCAGTGACCCACGGCGGGAGGACTTATCTGGTGGGCTTGCCATGGCTTCATCCTAGCGACCCCCTCCCCACTTCCGCCGAGCGTTCGGCGCAGGGAAGTCCCGGTATGGCGCGAAGTTGGAGACGGTGGGAAGTCGAGGCCTCAAGCGAAGTCACGCTACGATGGATACCGAGAAGGGGAGTAGCTCCTGTTCGGGTCCGATCTTTGCGATTCCTGAACGGAGGCCTGTCGACATACTGGCTATCGATGATGATGCCCGGCAGTCCACCGGAAAGAGTTTTCCGGCGAGCGAGACCTTCGGCCGCGTTAACGACGGCCGGAGCCCCGTCACGGTCCTGGTCGCTATATCCCAGGAGACCGTAGTGACAGCAACCCAGAGCACACCATCACCGGCCGACATCCGCCGGTGGCGCCAGTATCTGGCCGACGAGCGCGCAGAAGCCGCCACCTACCGGTACCTGGCCAGCCGCCGCGAGGGTGAGGAACGTGAGATCCTGCTGGCGCTGGCGAAGGCCGAAGGCCGTCACGAGGCCCACTGGTTATCGCTGCTCGGAGACCACGAGGGCAAGCCCGCCCGGCCGTCCTTCCGGAACGTGGTGCTTGGGTTCCTGGCCCGGCGGTTCGGCAGCGTCTTTGTGCTGGCCCTGGCGCAGCGGGCCGAAAGCCGGTCGCCGTACTCGTCCGATCCAACGGCTACCGACGCGATGGCCGCGGATGAGCAGATTCATGAAGAAGTTATCCGCGGCCTCGCTACCCGCGGGCGGAACAGGTTGTCCGGCAATTTCAGGGCCGCCGTGTTCGGGGCCAACGACGGACTGGTCAGCAACCTGGCCCTCGTTCTGGGCGTCGGCGCAACCGGTGTCTCCACCGGGTTTGTGTTGTTCAGTGGAATCGCCGGTCTTCTTGCCGGGGCCCTGTCGATGGGTGCCGGTGAGTATGTGTCGGTGCGGTCACAGCGGGAACTGCTGGCTGCATCCCGGCCCACCCAGATCACGCTCACTGCGGCGAAGGAACTGGACATCGACGCCAACGAACTGGTCCTGGTGTATCGGGCGCGGGGCATGTCCCCCGAAGCGGCCCAACACCGCGCCTCGGAACGGTTGGGGCTCCGTGACTGCGACTGCGATCCCAGCCTGTCCCTTCAACCGGAGACAGACGGGGACCGGGACCACCACGAGCAGATCGGCACCGGGCTCGGCGCCGCCGCAGCAAGTTTCTGCTTCTTCGCCTCCGGTGCGGTCATCCCGATCCTGCCCTACCTTTTCGGAATGAGTGGCCTGGCGGCCGTCATCCTGGCCTGCGTTCTGGTGGGACTCGCGCTGCTGGGAACGGGCGCCGTCGTCGGGCTTCTCTCCGGAGGGTCGCCGCTGAAGCTGGCGTTGCGGCAGGTAGCGATCGGCCTGGGTGCGGCCGCCGCCACCTATCTGCTGGGCCTGCTATTCGGCGTCGGACTGCTCTAGCGCCGGCACCTGGCGGGCCCCGGGGCTGTTCAGGCCTTGGTGACGTAGTCCTCCAGCTTGGCGAGGGTCTTCTCCATCGCGATGGGGTTCTTTCGAAGGAATCCCATCGGCCGCAGCACAACCTTCCCAGTCACCGAGCGTGCATCCCACTGCTCGGTGACCAGGGTGCCGCCGTCGCGCGGTTCGAGGAGGTAGCTCCAGGTGGCCTTGGTGAAGTGACGCCAGGTAATCCGGCGACCTTCCTCGAACTCGGTCACCGTGTTGAGGGTTTTGTACTTCGCGCCGATCCGCATGTCCATGCCGAACTTGGCCCCCTGATACAGCCGTTGCGGCCCACCCGGCTGTTCGCCCTGGACGGTGTCGGAGCCGTCAATCACACTGTGGAGTGCCGGGGTCGCCAGGACCTCGAAGATGTCACTGGCCGGGGCGTTAATGAATCGTTCACGGGTAATCAGGTAGGAGCTCATGCCCCTATTCTGCCTTGCCTGCCTGGGTGGCTGGCTCAGGGTCCGCCGCGATCGACGTCGCAAGGGGAACCTCCTTCACGAAGAACAGCAGGATCGCAGCGATGATTCCGAGTGGCGCCATGTAGAGGAAAAGCGGCGTGAGCGCATCGTTGTAGGACTCGATCACCGCGTTCCTGGCCACATCGGGCAGCGTGTACACCAGCTCGGGCGTGAGTGAGTTGGCCCCGCCCTCGGTGCTGACTGCACCACCGGGAAGGCGTTCAGTCAGCAGGTCGGCAACCCGTGCCGTGAAGAGGCTGCCCACGATGGCCGACCCCAGGGTGGCACCGATCTGACGGAAGTAGTTATTGGAGGCGGTGGCGGTGCCCACCATCCGGTTGGGGAAGGTGTTCTGGACGATCAGCACCAGGATCTGCATGCTCAGGCCCAGCCCCGCACCGAGCATACCGATGTAGGTGCAGATCACCCACAGGGCGGTCTCGGGCTGGATGCTGGAGAGCAGGAACAGCGCGACGGCGACCAGCAGGGAACCAGCGATCGGCATCCACTTGTAGCGACCGGTGCGGCTGACCAGCACCCCCGATCCGGTGGAGGTGAGCAGCAGCGCGCCCATCATGGGGATCATCAGCAGCCCAGCGTTGGTGGCGCTCGCGCCGGTGACCATCTGTAGGTAGGTCGGCATGTAGCCGACGGCACCGAACATGGTGACGCCGATCAGCAGCCCCCCGGAGGTGGTGAGGTTGAAGTTGCGTTCCCGGAACAGGTGCATCGGGAGGATGGGCTCGTCGGCACGCCGCTCAACCATCACGAAGGCGACACTCGTGATGATGGCTACCGCGGCCAGGCCCAGGATGGTGGCGGAGGTCCAGTCGTACCGGGTGCCGCCCCAGGTGCCGACCAGCACAATCGAGGTGGTGGCGATGGCGAGAAGGGCCATGCCTGCGACGTCGGGCTTGGTCCGCTGACGCTCCTTGCTGGGCAGGTGCAGGAAGAAGATAACGACCAGGAGCGCGAGGACCCCCAGTGGCATGTTGATCCAGAACATCCATCGCCAGCCGGGGCCCTCGGTGAAGAAGCCACCCAGCAGGGGGCCGGCCACCGAGGCGAAGGCAAACACACCGCCCATCACGCCCATGTACTTGCCGCGTTCACGCGCGGGGACGACGTCGGCAATGATCGCCTGAGCGAGGATCATCAGCCCGCCCCCGCCGAGGCCCTGGATCGCACGGCCGGTGATCAGCCAGGGCATGTCCGGTGCGAGCCCTCCGACGATGGAGCCGGCCATGAAGATAGTGATCGCGATGAGCAGCAGGTTTTTGCGGCCCATCAGGTCACCGAGTTTGCCGTAGATCGGCATCACGATGGTGGCGGTCAGGATGTAGGCGGTGATCACCCAGAGCATCTGATCCACCCCGTTGAGCTCGCCCACGATGGTGGGGAGCGCCGTACTGAGGATCATCTGGCTGAGGGCCGCCAGCAGCATGGAGAGCATCAGGCCGATGAAGAGCAGCAGCATGCCGGTAGGTTTCTCGACAACGGCAGCCGTCGTGGTTTTGGTAGTGGTACTCATTGGATTTCCGGGAGGACCTCTCTGAGGAGTGCGTTGGCGGTGCTGAGAGCCGCGAACTGGTTGTCGAGTGTCGGTGCGTGCGCAGATTCCTGCATCGCGTAGCGCATGGGTGCTCCGGCGATCAGCACGATCATGCGGGAGATGTCTTCGGCGCGGTGGTGCTGTGCGACATCAGCCCATTTCGCTGAGGCGGTGATGCCCTCGGTGACGACGTCCCGGACCAGTTGCTCAACCTTCAGGAAGTAGCCGAAGCGGCGCTGGCGCAACTGGGGGAACCGCTGCACCACTTCCATCCGGAGGCTGTCGCCGTCGGCGCCGCCCTCCGTGGAATGCACCACGTGCACGAGCAGCCGGGAGACCTGATCGAGGAGGTTCGCATCAACGTCGAAGGCTTCGAGCCAGGTGTCGTCGATCGAGGGGTCCTGGAGACCGAGGATCGCGTCTTCCTTGGTGCTGAAGTAGTTGAAGAAGGTGCGGGCCGAGACGTTGGCCTGGGCGGAAATGGCCTCGGTGGTGACGCGGTCCGGCCCATTCTCAAGGGTGAGCCGGGCGGCTGCGTTATGCAGGGCAGCCCAGGTCTCGGTGCGTTTTCGGTCCCTGAGGGAAAGTAGTTGACTCACCGAACTATTGTGACACCCAGCAGTCTTTTACACAACTGCAAAATTGCACCGCTGCATTAATTCCGGGAGGGCAGAGAGATGACAGTTAAACGCCGAACGCGCCGGCGGCCGTGTGCAACACAGCTACCGACGCGTTCCAAGGCGTCACGGGATGGTGGCGTCCGGGAGACCCCTAAGGCTTGAGCAGCACCTTGATGGCGCGCCGTTCATCCATGGCCTTGTAGGCCTCGGCGGCGTCCTCAAGGGGCATTTCGACGTCGAACACTCTTCCCGGATTGATCTTCCCGGCGAGGACATCGGCCAGGAGTTCGGGAATATAGGTGTGGGCCGGCGCCATGCCGCCGCCCACCGTGATGTTCTTCGAAAACAGCAGCCCAATGGGTAGTTCGGCGCCTCCGGCGGGAACGCCGACAAACCCGAGATTGCCGCCGGGCCGGGTGCTGGCGAGTGCCTGCTCCATCGACTCCTTGGTACCCACGCACTCGAGCACCGAGTCGGCCAGCACTCCCCCCAGCAGTTCTTTGACTTTCTCCACTCCGGCGTCGCCGCGCTCAGCGACAATGTCGGTGGCGCCGAACTCGCGGGCGAGCGTCTGCCGGTCCTCGTGCCGGGACATGGCGATGATGCGTTCCGCGCCGAGCCGCTTTGCGGCGAGCACACCACAGAGCCCGACGGCGCCGTCGCCCACGACCACCACGGTGCGGCCCGGTCCCACCTGGGCGCTGACCGCGGCATGGTGGCCCGTGGACATCACATCGGACAGCGTCAGGAGGTTGGCGGTCAGCGCCTGGTCGGGATCCGTGACCCCGTCGACCCGGCGCAGAGTCCCGTCCGCCTGGGGTACGCGGACGGCTTCGCCCTGTGCGCCCTCGACGTAGTGGCCGTTCTCGTCGTCGCCACCCCAGGAGGTGAGGTGGTCACAGGCCACGGTCACTCCGTTGAGGCACTGCGGGCACTTGCCGCAACTGTCGACGAAGGGAGCAATCACGAAGTCTCCCACGGCCAGGTCTGTCACCTCAGCACCGATCTCCTCGACAACTCCGACAAACTCGTGCCCGATAGCCCGGGCGCCGCGATTCTTGCCGATGCCGCGGTAGGGCCAGAGGTCCGATCCGCAGACACAGGAAGCAGTGACCTTCACGACGGCGTCGGTGGGAAGTTTGATCGTGGGGTAGTCGCGGTCCTCAACCTTGATGTCGCCGGGGCCGTGGATGATGGTGGCACGCATGCGTACTCCTCAGACTGGTGTGGTGGGTAAGAAAATTAGCGTAGCGCGGTCGCCTGACAGAAAAGGCCCCGGCCGCTGGACGAATCCAGCTGCCGGGGCCCTTCAGTCGAGGAATTACAGTCCCGCGTACACTTCGCGGAGCAGTTTGGCGGTCTCGGACGGCGTCTTGCCGACCTTCACGCCGGCAGCCTCAAGGGCTTCCTTCTTGGCCTGTGCCGTACCCGCTGAGCCGGACACGATGGCGCCGGCGTGGCCCATGGTCTTGCCCTCGGGTGCGGTGAAGCCCGCCACGTAGCCGACAACCGGCTTGGTGACGTTGGCCTTGATGAACTCGGCCGCACGCTCCTCGGCGTCGCCACCGATTTCACCGATCATGACAATGGCCTTGGTTTCGGGGTCCGCTTCGAACGCAGCAAGTGCGTCGATGTGGGTGGTTCCGACGATGGGGTCGCCACCGATACCGATGGCGGTCGAGAAGCCCAGATCGCGCAGCTCGAACATCATCTGGTAGGTCAGGGTGCCTGACTTGGACACGAGGCCCACGCCACCCTTGCCGGTGATGTTCGCCGGGGTGATGCCAACCAGCGACTCCCCCGGCGTGATGATGCCGGGGCAGTTGGGGCCGATGATCCGGGTGACCTGGTTGCCGTCGGCGTCGACCTTGGACTGGGCAAGCGCCCAGAACTCGGCCGAGTCCTGGACGGGGACTCCCTCGGTGATGATGACGACGAGCCCGATGCCGGCCTCGATCGCCTCGATGACCGCGTCCTTGGTGAAGGCCGGTGGGACGAAAACGATCGACACGTCGGCGCCGGTTTCAGTGATGGCTTCGCTGACCTTGCCGAACACCGGCAGGGTGACGTCGCCGTGGGTGACAGTGGTGCCGGCCTTGCGGGCGTTAACGCCACCGACCACCTGAGTGCCAGCGGCGAGCATCAGAGCGGTGTGCTTGGTGCCTTCGCCGCCGGTGATGCCCTGCACAATGACCTTGGAGTCTTTGTTGAGAAAAATTGACATACGTTATTCCTTAATCCTTTGGACCCGGCAGCACGTGAGCCGGGAAGTGCAGGCTCGATCAGCGGGCGGCGTAAGCCAGTTCGGCGGCCTTGTCGGCGCCTTCATCCATGGTGTCGGCGAGGGTGACCATCGGGTGGTTCGCCTCGGCGAGGATGCGGCGGCCTTCTTCGACGTTGTTGCCGTCGAGGCGGACTACCAGGGGCTTGTTTTCCTTGTCGCCCAGGATCTTCAGGGCTTCGACGATGCCGTTGGCTACCGCGTCACACGCGGTGATGCCGCCGAAGACGTTGACGAACACGCTCTTGACCTGAGGGTCGTTGAGGATGACGTCGAGCCCTGCAGCCATGACGGCCGCTGACGCTCCGCCGCCGATGTCCAGGAAGTTGGCGGGACGCACGTTGCCGTGGGCTTCGCCGGCGTAGGCGACGACGTCGAGCGTGGACATGACCAGGCCTGCACCGTTGCCGATGATTCCCACTTCGCCGTCGAGTTTGACGTAGTTGAGGTCGTTTTCCTTGGCTTTGGCTTCGAGGGGATCGGTGGAGTCCTGATCCTCCAGCTCGGCGTGGCCGGCCTGACGGAACGCTGCATTCTCGTCGATGGTGACCTTGCCGTCGAGGGCGATGATGTCGCCGGCGCCGGTCTTCACCAGCGGGTTGACCTCAACGAGGGTGGCGTCTTCCTTGACGAAGACGTCCCACAGCTTGATGATCGCGTTGACGACGCCGTCGTGCAGCTCGGGGGCGAACCCTGCCGTCTCGACGATTTCCTTGGCCTTCGCCTGGTCGATACCCACGGCGGGGTCGACGGCGACGCGTGCGAGTGCCTCGGGGCGCTCCACGGCCAGCTGCTCGATCTCCACGCCACCCTCCACCGAGCACATGGCCAGGTAGTTGCGGTTGGACCGGTCCAGCAGTACCGAGAAGTAGTACTCCTCGGCGATGTCAGCGCCCTGCGCGATCATCACCTTGTGGACGGTGTGGCCCTTGATGTCCATGCCCAGGATGTCCGAGGCGTACTTGAACGCCTCGTCGGGGGTCTTGGCGACCTTGACGCCGCCCGCTTTGCCGCGGCCTCCAACTTTGACTTGAGCCTTGACGACGACAACGCCGCCAATCTTCTCGGCTGCCGCCTTTGCTTCCTCGGGGGTGTGCGCCACGATGCCGGCGAGCACGGGTACTCCGTGTGCCTCAAAAAGATCGCGCGCCTGATATTCGAACAGATCCACAGGCCAGTGTCCTTCTACGTCGAAGTAGGTTTACACAGGGAACTTTAGTCCCTCGGCGTTCGGCGCCTTTCACAGACTACCGGTTTAGTGACCAAGGGCACACTTCTATGGTTTGTAGAAATGTAACGCGATGAGCTAAGGAGCTACCCGGTCTTCGTGAGCGGTGCGTACCGCAGCAGGAGGCGTTTCTCCCCGACGTCGAACGACACCTTCGCCACCGTTTTGTCCCCCGCGCCCTCGACGGCGAGGATGGTCCCGTTGCCGAAGCTGGTGTGGTTGACCTTGTCCCCCACCGCGACGGAGAGCACCTCTTTCTGGGGCTGGACCCGCCCGACGACGGTGGCCGAGCGGGTGGGCAGCCCGCGACCGCTGTCGTCGCCGCCTGCGCCGGCACCCCAGTAGGATCCACTGAATTTGTTGCCCCCACCGATGGCGCCGCCACCAGCCCACATCGGCCCGGAGGCGCCCTCACGTTTCCAGGTAATGAGCTCACTGGGCACTTCGCCGACGAACTGAGACGCAGGGTTGTACTGGCTTTGGCCCCACATGCTGCGCACCTCGGATCGGGTGATGTACAGGCGCTTCCGCGCGCGGGTCAGCCCCACATAGGCGAGCCTGCGTTCCTCGGCGAGCTCCTTCGGGTCGGTAGCCGAGCGCTGGTGAGGGAAGATGCCCTGCTCCATGCCGGTCAGGAACACCACCGGAAATTCCAGCCCTTTGGCCGTGTGCAGGGTCATCAGGGTGACCACACCCAGTCGTTTGGCTTCCGCGACCGCCTGTTCCACCTCGGCAGCCGACCCTTCTGGCGCCGAGGGGATCTGGTCGGCGTCAGCCACCAGCGAGACCTGCTCCAGGAAGTCGCCGAGTGTTCCGTCAGGGTTGTCCTGTTCGTACTCGCGGACCACAGCGACCAGTTCCGCAAGGTTTTCCACCCGCGACTCGTCCTGAGGGTCGCTGCTCAGCCGGAGCTGGGCCAGGTAGCCGGTCTGTTCCAGCACCGCTTCCAGTGCTGCGGAGGCACCTGACCCGTCGGCCACTTCGGCGAGATCGTCGATGAGTTTGACGAAGCCGTTCACCGCATTCAAGGAGCGGGTCGCCAGGCCTGGCGCCTCGTCGGCCCGGCGGAGGCCAGCCATGAAGGACATGCGTTCCCGCTCGGCAAGCGCCGCGACGGCGTACTCGGCCCGGTCCCCGATCCCGCGCTTCGGTTCGTTGAGGATCCGGCGGAGGTTGACGACGTCGTCCTGGTTGACCAGGACCCGCAGGTAGGCCAGCGCGTCCTTGATCTCCTTGCGCTCGTAGAAGCGGGTGCCGCCCACCACCTTGTACGGCAGGCCGACCCGCATCAGGATCTCCTCAATGGAGCGGGACTGCGCATTGGTCCGGTAGAAGATCGCTACGTCACCGGGTCGAAGGTCGTCCTCATCCTGAAGGCGGTCGATCTCCTCGGCGATAAACCGGGCTTCCTCGTGCTCGTTCTCGCCCACGTACCCGACGATCGGTTCACCGTCCCCCTCTGCGGTCCACAGTTTCTTGTCGGGCCGGTCCGGGTTGCGGGAAATCACCGCGTTGGCTGCGCTCAGGATGGTTTGGGTGGACCGGTAGTTCTGTTCCAGCAGGATAGTGCGCGCGTTGGGATAGTCGTTTTCGAATTCGACGATGTTCCTGACGTCGGCACCCCGAAAGGCGTAGATGGACTGGTCGGAGTCACCGACCACCGTCAGCTCGGCGTTCGGGATCAGCTCGGCACCATCGGCGGGGTCTTGGGTAATCCCAACAATCTCGCGTACCAGGGCGTACTGCGCGTGGTTGGTGTCCTGGTATTCGTCCACCAGGACGTGCCGGAACCGGCGGCGGTAGTAGTCGGCCACTCCGGGGAAGGCCCTGAACATGTAGACGGTCTGGGCAATCAGGTCGTCGAAGTCCATCGCGTTGGCCTGGCGCATCCGCTGCGCGTAGCCCTTGTAGACCTCGGCGACCGCCTGTTCGAACGGGTCCGAGTAGTTCGCGGAGCCGGCGTAGCTTTCCTCGTCGATCAGCTCGTTCTTCAGCGCCGAGATCTTGTGCTGGATGGACTTCGGGGTAAACCGCTTGGGGTCCAGGTCCAGTCCCTTGGCCACCAGGGTGACGAGCCGCAGGGTGTCGGCTGAATCGTAGATGGAGAAGTTGGAGTTCAACCCCACCGAGGCGGCCTCGCGCCGCAGGATCCGCACGCAGGAGGAGTGGAAGGTGGAGATCCACATCCGCTTCGCAACGTCTCCCACGAGGGCTTCGATGCGTTCACGCATTTCGGCCGCAGCTTTGTTGGTGAACGTGATGGCCAGGATCTCACCGTGGTGGGCGCGGCCCATTGCCAGCAGATAGGCAATGCGGTGGCTGAGCACGCGGGTCTTGCCGGAGCCGGCGCCCGCAACGATCAGGAGCGGGGAGCCGCTGTGACGGACGGCTTCTTCCTGCTGCGGATTCAGGCCCACCAATAGTTCGCGTGCCCGCGCGTCGTCCCGGCGTCCGCCCGCGGGGCGCGGTGCCTCCGCAGACTCAGGTCCGGCAGAGCCGGGCCGGGCAGTCGACGTCGGCCGCTTCCCTGAGCTTGCGGGTGATGAACCGAGGTGTGGGTCGAAAAGCATATCCATGGTGCCATCAAGTCTAGTTGCTGGCTCCGACTAAACCTGCTGGGCAGACCCACCACAACAACACGCCCGCCGGTTCAACGGAACCGGCGGGCGTGTTGTTGTGGTGGGTCTGGATTCTGTTGGCGGTTACGGCTTGGCTTCTTCGATGTCGTCCTGGTCGATACCGAGTTGCAGCAACGTGCCGCTCTTGCGGTCGGCCAGGTAGGCCTTCATCTCGCGCTTGATGACCGGCAGCAGCATGTACACGCCGAGCAGGTTCACGAAAGCGCAGACGAACAAGGCCGCGTCCGCGAAGTTCAGGACCTGGGCGAAGGTCAGGACGGTGCCGACGACGGTGAAGAAGAGGAATACACACTTGTAGGTGATTTCGGATACCTTGCTGCGTCCGAAGAGGTACTCCCAGGCCTTCAGCCCGTAGTACGACCAGGTAATCAGGGTGGAGAAGGCGAACAGGGCCACGGCGATGGCGAGGATAATCGGGAACCACGAAATGACGGATTCGAAGGCATCCGAGGTGAGGATCACGCCGTCGGGAGCGCCGTCCCCGGCCTGAACCTGGTCGATTCCTGCCTGCAGGCTCGGTGCGCTGGCAATGACGATCGTGAGTGCGGTCATGGTACAGATGACCACCGTGTCGATGAAGGGTTCGAACATCGCGACGAAGCCCTCGCTGACCGGACGGCGCGTCTTGACTGCCGAGTGGGCAATCGCTGCGGAGCCCAGGCCGGCCTCGTTGGAGAATGCAGCACGCTGGAAGCCGACAATCATGACACCGATGAAGCCACCGGCCATACCGGCGGGAGCGAAAGCGCCCTCAATGATGGAGCCGAAGGCCGCTGGCACGTTGCCGATGTTGACGACGATCACGAAGAGACAGGCCGCGATGTAGACGGCTGCCATGGCGGGGACAAGCCGGCTGGTCGTAGCACCGATGGACTTGATGCCACCGAGGATCACTGCACCGACCAGGGCGGCCAGGACGAGGCCGAAGATCAGTGCGGCGCCCGCACTGCCGAGGAATCCATCGTCACCGCCAGTGACGTTCTGCACCTGGGCGAAGGTCTGGTTGGCTTGGAACATGTTGCCACCGGCAACACCGAAGATGAGGATGGCGACGGCGAAGATGCCGGTCAGGATCTTCGCGGGGAGCCGCCCGAACTTCTCAAAGGCGATGGGGAGGTACTTGAACGGCCCGCCACTGACGGTGCCATCGGGGTGTACCTCACGGTATTTCACGCCCAGGGTACATTCGGCGAATTTCGTGGCCATACCAAGCAGACCGGCCAGAATCATCCAGAAGGTGGCACCCGGCCCGCCGAGGGCCATGGCTGCGCCGACACCGGCAATGTTGCCAAGCCCTACGGTGCCGGAGAGGGCTGAGGTCAAAGCCTGGAAGTGAGGGACCTCCCCCGGGTCATCCTTGGAGGAATACCTGCCGCGGACCACCTCATAGGACACCTTGATGTGCCGGAACTGCACAAAGCCGAAGTAGATGGTGAAGATGATGCCTGCAGCGATCAGCCACGCGACAACTACAGGAAAGCTGATCTCCCCAATGGTGATGGGGAAGAACACGATGTTGGAGAACACCTCAGTAACGGGAGCGAAAACCGAATCAATCGCATCCTCGACCGCAGCCAGCCAGCCAATTTCATCCGCAACGCTGGACATAGGTAGTGCTTGGTTAATTGCCATTCATCTAAACAACCGCAAACCGTGGTGTGTTGGCAATCACAGATGCTTCAAATGGCATATTTGTCACCAAACTGTGATGTGATTCACAGTTCATCCTCAGTTTCACATGGTGGGATCTGATTTTATCCGAAAAGCTGGGATAATCACCCCATGTCCAAGACCCGAGCGCAGATCGCCAAGAAGCACGGACCAGCAGCAGCCGGCATTCCTGACGCCGTTCCGACCGCAGGTCCACCGCGCAGCAACGGGAACATGATCCTGATCGCCGCGGCGGCCACGGCAGTTCTCCTTTTCGGGTATTACCACCTCCTCGCGCTGGGCCAGATGGGCCAGCTCGCCGACGGGTTGACAATGCCGGACATGATGTTTGGTGGTTATGGCCCCGCGCACGTGGCCGATCTGCAGGCGGCCATGGACGACGACGCCCTGGGCCAACTCAGCTACCTCCACAAGACTGCGGGAACGCTGTTCCCGCTCATTTTCGGCATCGCGTGGCTACTCCTCATCCAGTTGAATGTCGATCGCCGTTGGCTGCGCTGGGTGCTCTGGGCGCCACCGCTGCTGTTCGCGGTGGTCGACCTGTGGGAGAACGTGGCAATCGATTCGATGCTCGCGGCCACAGCGCCCGACGACGGCCAGGTTGCCCTGGCCTCGGCGCTCACCATCGCGCGCTGGGTCCTGCTAGGGCTCTCAGCCATCGCAGGTCTTCTGGCGGTCCTACTCCCGGGCAGCGTGCGCGGTAAGCGTTCGGCCCTGCCAGCCGAGCCGAATGGGACGCCGCCCGAAAGCAGGTAAGCTAATACCGCTGTACCCGCCTCTGTAGCTCAGTAGGATAGAGCGTCCCTCTCCTAAAGGGAAGGTCGTCGGTTCGATTCCGGCCAGGGGCACCACCGTCGATGGGTAGCCCGATGAATGAACCGTTTCGCCTCGGCTCCGCTGACACGCTGCTCCATCATCTGCATGGCTCCTGGTCGGTTGAGCGATCCCTGAGGGATCATGCCTCCGGCCTGACGGGCCGGTTCGCCGGCGTCGCAACTTTCTCGTTCGACGACGACGCCCTCCGCCACGGCGAGCAGGGCACCCTCATCTGGGCCGGGTCCTCACCCACACCTGCAACCCGCGAACTGTTCTGGCGGCAGGCCTCACAACCCCTGTCAGCAGAGGTGTTCTTCTCGGACGGCCGCTTCTTCCATGGCCTCGACCTCTCCACCGGCCAGGATTCGCCCCTGCATCAGTGCTCACCCGACGTCTACCGGGGAGAGTTCGTCCTGGTGGACCGGGATCATTGGCAGTACACGTGGCGGGTCAGCGGTCCTCAGAAGGATCTGACGTTGATGACGCGCCTCACCCGGACCCGCGAAACGGAATCGTTGACAAGCCGCCGCAAGGCGTAATGTCTGCCACTATGAGCCACCTCTTCCTCCGACGCGTGCCCCAGTTGCTGGTTGGCCTGTTCTGCTACGGCTTTGCCATAGCCATGATGATCCAGGCTGGGATTGGCGTGTCGCCGTGGGACGTTCTCGGCCAGGGAACGGCTCTGCAGTCCGGACTGCCATTCGGTGTCGCCACCAACCTGATTGGACTGCTGGTCCTCCTGCTCTGGATTCCTATCCGGCAGAAGCCGGGCATCGGGACCGTGCTCAATGTGGCACTGGTGGGCCCCAGCGCCGAGGTGGGCCTCGCCATACTCCCCATGCCAACGGAACTCTGGGCGCAGATCCTCCTCTTCGCCGGCGGTCTCACCCTGCTCGCCCTGGCGACTGGCCTGTATATCGGTGCCCGGATGGGCCCCGGACCACGGGACGGGTTAATGACCGGTATTCACCGGAAGTGGGGCTGGAGAATCTGGAAGGTCCGCACAATCATCGAACTCACCGTGCTGGCCATCGGCTGGGTGCTTGGCGGCACCGTCGGCGTCGGCACCGTCGCCTTTGCCCTCTTAATAGGGCCAATGGTCAACGCAGCGCTTCCCCTACTTCACATTCCGGACCCGCGCCCCCGCGGCGGCGCAGCAGGCACCGCTGCTCCTGCCACCTGACACGGTCCGCAGGGAGCTAGATTCCGGGTGCGACGTTCTTCCTGACGGCGAACTGGGTGCGGTGCAGTTCGGCGTACCGCCCATCGCGCTCCAGCAGTTCGTCATGGGTGCCCCGTTCGGCGATCTGGCCCTCCTCGATCACGAGGATCTGGTCCGCGGAACGGATCGTCGAGAGCCGGTGCGCGATCACGATGGCGGTCCGGCCTTCCAGGGCCTCCGTCAGTGCCGCCTGGACCGCGGCCTCCGAGGTGGAGTCCAGTGCCGCCGTCGCCTCATCCAGGATGACCACCCGCGGCTGGGCCAGCAGCAGGCGGGCGATGGTCATCCGCTGCCGCTCACCGCCGGAAAGCCGATAGCCCCGCTCCCCCACCATGGTGTCGAGCTGATCGGGCAGTGACCTCAACAGCGGTTCGAGCCGGGCACGCCGGACGGCGTCCCACAGCTCCTCGGTGGTTGCCCCGGGCCGCGCCAGGAGCAGGTTCGATTTGATGGTCTCGTGGAAGAGGTGGCCGTCCTGGGTGACCATGCCCATGGTGTGCCGGAGGGATTCGAAGGTCACGTCCCTCACATCGGTCCCGGCGAGGCGGACCGCACCGCTGTCGACGTCGTACAACCGCGACAGCAGTTGGGCGATAGTCGACTTTCCGGCACCAGAGGATCCCACCAGGGCGATCGTCTGGCCCGGTTCCACCCGGAAGGACACCCCGTGCAGCACCTCCTCGCCGCCCCGGGTATCCAGGGTGGCGACCTCCTCCAGGGAGGCGAGGGAGACCTTGTCCGCCGAAGGGTAGGCGAACCGGACGTCGTCGAACTCCACCGAGACGGGGCCCGCGGGGATGGTACCGGCGTCGGGCTTCTCCTTGATCAGCGGGTCCAGGTCGAGGACCTCGAAGACCCGCTCGAAGCTGACCAATGCGCTCATGATTTCCACCCGGGCGTTCGCCAGGTTGGTCAGGGGCGCGTAGAGGCGGGTGAGGAGCAGCGCGAGCGTGACCACCTCACCCGTGTTCAGCGCACCGTTCAGGGCCAGCGCGCCACCGAGGCCGTACACCAGGGCGAGGGCGAGTGCTGAGACCAGCATCAGCGCGGTGACGAAGACCCACTGAAGCATCGCCATCCGGACGCCAATGTCGCGGACCCGTGCGGCGCGGACCGCGAATTCCCGCGATTCCTCGTCCGGGCGGCCGAACAGCTTGACCAGGGTGGCACCGGGAGCGGAAAAGCGTTCGGTCATCTGCGTGCTCATCGCCGAGTTGTGGTCCGCGGCCTCGCGGCGCAGGGCGGCGAGGCGGTTTCCCATTCGCCGTGCGGGCAGCAGGAAGATCGGCAGCATGAGGACGGCCAGGACGGTGACCAGGACCGACGTCGTCAGCATGACCACCAAGGTCAGGGCGAGCGCCACAATGTTGCTGACCACCCCGGAGAGGGTGCCGCTGAAGGCCTGCTGCGCACCGATCACGTCATTGTTGAGCCTGCTCACCAGCGCGCCTGTCCGGGTGCGGGTGAAGAAGGCGATCGGCATTTTCTGCACGTGATCGAAGACTGTGGTGCGCAAATCCAGGATGACGCCCTCACCGATCTTCGAGGAGAACCAGCGGGTCGCCATAGACACCACTGCGTCGGCAACCGCTACCAGCGCGATGACGACGGCCAGCCAGATGACTGTCTCCAGCCCGGTGCCGGCGATGATCTCGTTGACCACCTGGCCAGCGAGGACCGGTGTCGCGACTGCGAGGAATGCGGACACCACTGACAGCGCAATGAAGAAGATCAGTTTGGTCCGGTACGGCACAGCAAATCTCAGGATCCGCTTCAGCGTTTCCTTCGAGAACTTGTTGTTGCTGTCCTTGGCGGTGGAAATCCGGTAAAGGGAGTTCCAAGCCGCGCCTTCCATACTCATGTACTGCCTCCATCGCTCAGGTCTTCAGCTTATGCCCGCCCTGCCCGCCTCACTGGCTAAGTTGGCCGGATCACAGGGGACGCGGAACTAATTTCGCTGTCGGCTTTGTTGCACTATGTGGCTGTGCACTTTGTGCCCGCACAACCCTGCCCTGTACAACGGCAGGAGACCCCTGAACCATCCCCAGTTATTAAGGACCCGCAAAATGTTGACCCGTCGTCTTTCAATCCTTGGCGCAGCCGCTGCTCTCACCCTGGGCCTGGCGGCCTGCGGCGGCGGCGAGTCCACCGGGGAGCCCGCTGACAGCAGCACCTCAGCGGGACCCACCACGCTGCAGGAAATCCAGGATGCAGGAGTCATCACCGTCGGCACCGAGGGGACCTACCGTCCCTTCAGCTTCCACGAGGGAGGCGCGGGCGATCTGACCGGGTTCGACGTCGAGGTCATCACCGCCGTCGCCGGGGAACTCGGCGTCGAAGCGGAGTTCGAGGAAACCCAGTGGGACGCCATCTTCGCCGGACTAGATGCCGGCCGGTTCGATGTCATCGCGAACCAGGTATCGATCACCGACGAGCGTCTCGAGAATTACGACTTCTCCGATCCCTACACGGTCAGCACCGGTGTCATCGTGACCACCTCGGACAACACCGACATCACCTCCTTCGAGGACCTTCAAGGCAAGACCACCGCCCAGTCGCTGACCAGCAACTGGCACGCGCTGGCGCAGGAAAGCGGCGCCGAGATTGAGGCAGTCGAAGGCTGGGCACAGTCAGTGACCCTGCTCGAGCAGGGCCGGGTCGACGCCACGATCAACGACACGCTGACCTACCTGGACTACCAGCAGACCAACCCCACCGATGCGATCAAGATTGCCGCCGAGACCGATGAGGAGTCGCTCAGCGCCTTCACCTTCACCAAGGGCAGCGACGACCTGATCGCCGCAGTCGACGAGGCCCTCGCCGGCCTGCGTGCAGACGGTACGCTTGCCGAAATCTCGGAGAAGTACTTCGGCTCCGACGTCACCGAATAGCACCGGCTAGGTACACGGAGGAACACCATCGACTGGACACTGTTCTGGGATTCGCTCTGGCCCCTGGTCCTGGGCGGGCTGACGGGAACCATCCCGCTGTCCCTATCCTCGTTTGTCCTCGGCTTGCTCCTGGCGCTCGTCATCGCTTTGATGCGTCTGAGCCGGAACCGGCTCGCGTCGTCAGCGGCACGGGTCTACGTGTCGATCATCAGGGGCACTCCCCTGCTGGTGCAGCTGTTCGTGATCTTTTACGGCCTGCCCTCGATCGGGTTGGTGATTGATCCTTGGCCCAGCGCCATCATCGCGTTCTCCCTGAACGTAGCGGGCTACGCCGCTGAGATCATCCGCGCGGCGATCCTGTCCGTCCCCAAGGGGCAGTGGGAGGCTGGGCACACCATCGGGATGTCCCGCACCCGGACCCTGCGCCGCATCATCCTGCCGCAGGCCGCCCGCGTGTCAGTCCCCCCGCTGTCCAACACGTTCATCAGCCTGGTCAAGGACACCTCGCTCGCGTCCCTGATCCTGGTGACCGAGATGTTCCGCCAGGCCCAGGAAATTGCCGCGTTCAGCCAGCAGTTCATGATGTTGTACCTGGAGGCCGCTCTGGTCTACTGGGTGTTCTGTTTCGTGCTCTCGAGCGGGCAGTCCTATCTGGAGAAGAGGTTGGATCGCTATGTCGCCCATTGAGTTCACCCCAGCAGCAGCCGGTCAGGACGGCAACCTGCTGACCGTGACCGGCCTCAGCAAGGCCTTCGGCGAGAACGTCGTGCTGAAGTCCATTGACCTTTCCATCAAACCGGGACAGGTGACAGCCCTGATCGGGCCCTCCGGCTCGGGTAAAACCACCGTGTTGCGCTGCCTCAACGGGCTTGAGACCCCCGACGGCGGAATCGTCTCGGTCACTGGCGGCCCGTCAGTGGATTTTGGCGGCAAGGTTCATGCCAGGGATCTGTCGGACCTGCGCGACCAGAGCGCGATGGTCTTTCAGCACTACAACCTGTTCCCCCACATGACCGTCCTTCAGAACGTCATCGAAGGACCCATCCAGGTGAAGAAAATGCGCCGGGCCGACGCCATCCGAGATGCCGAGTCGCTGCTCGCCCGGGTGGGCCTGGCGGACAAGAAGGATCAATATCCGTTTGAGCTGTCCGGCGGCCAGCAGCAGCGGGTGGGCATTGTCCGCGCGTTGGCGCTGAAACCTGCGCTGCTGCTCTTCGATGAGCCCACCTCCGCGCTTGACCCCGAACTGGTCGGCGAGGTTCTGGGCGTGATCAAGGAACTCGCCGACGAACAGTGGACCATGATGATCGTCACCCATGAACTGGCCTTTGCCCGCGAGGTCGCCGACGAGGTGGTGTTCATGGACGGCGGCGTGGTGGTGGAGCGCGGCCACCCCGACACCGTGCTGCGCAATCCCCGGCAAAAGCGCACCCAACGGTTTGTCCAGCGACTCCTCCACCCGTTCTGACCCGTTCCTGACTTTTGGAGACTACCCATGACCCAGCCCACCGACGCCCAGCTGACCGAGGTCGAGCAGTGGCGCAGCTTCCGTGAACAACGCGACAGCTCCCTCGCCGTCGGGCACGGCTGGCTGACACTGACCTCCCTGCAGTGGTTGCCGGCTGAGCCGTCGGCGCTGGAACTGGTCCCGGGCCGCTGGAGTGCCAGCGTCCCCACCGCTGAGCCGGGTGCCACGCTGACTGTCCGGGCGTCGGACGGTGTGACGCTGGTGAGCACCGGCGAACCGGTCGACGGCACCATCGAACTGTCCCTGCCCGACGGCGGCTCCGAGAACTGGGTGCGCTATCAGGACACCGTGGTGGAACTGGCCGTCCGGGGCGGCCGCTATGTGGTGCGGACCCGCGATAACACGGCCCCCACGTTTACCAGGTTCGACGGCGTACCGGTCTTCGAGTACAACTCCTTCGCCGTGAGCGACGGCCACTACACGGCCTTTCCGGCCGCCCGCGAGATACCGATCCGGACCGCTCACCCCGAGGTCGACGACGTCGCCCAGGCGACCGGAACGGTGACGTTTGCTATCGGCGGGGATGATCACACGCTCCTGGCAGAGCAGCAGCGTGACGGGTCCCTGAAAGTGGCGTTCCACGATGCGACGAACGAGGACACCACCGCCGAGTGGCGTTTCCTGGTCACCGACCGGGTGTCATCTGATGGACGGGTCCAGCTCGACTTCAACCGGTCGTTGAACTATCCCAGCGCGTTTACCGCGTTTGGCACCTGCCCGAGGCCAATTGACGGGAACCATATCAGCGTCCCGGTGCAGGCCGGCGAACAACAGCCCGCCTAGCGTCCTCTGGACGCCAGTCGCCGTCGTCGTTCCCGTTTGACCGGTTTTCGTGAGGAACCTGGACAAATCGGTCCAACATCTCTCTCACGGATGTCCAGGTTGACCCGGCCTGTCCAGGTTGCTCACCGTTTTGGCGCATCTAGGCCCAGCTCCCGGCGCACCAGGGGCAGCACCTCGGTGCCGAGCAGTTCAATCGACTCCAGCACCTGCGTCTGCGGCACGGAGGACCAGTCGAGCTGCAGAATGTGCCGGTCGTGCTGCATCTGCGATTGGGCCAGCACAATCTTCTCCGCCACCTCCTCGGGGTTTCCCACGAAGATCGCCCCGGAGCGTGCGGCCTGCATGTTGTAGGTGACCTCACTCGGCATCGGAAATCCCCGCTCCGATGAAATCCGTTTCATCGTGTCCAGCCAGTACGGCTTGAAGACGGCTTGGGCGTCCTTCCTCAACACCAGCCCGACGCCGCTCAGGCCCACCTTCAGGGTCGCGGGGTTATGGCCCTCCCGGGCAGCCGTCTCACGGTACAGCTGGGCGTGCTGGGCGAAGTTCCCCACGGAGCCCCCAGTAGGGCGAAGATCACCGGGGTGCCCAGGCGTGCGGCACGCACTGACGACGCCGGTGTGCCGCCGGTTGCGATCCAGATGTCGAGATGCCCCGAGGTGGGCCGCGGCAGAATCAACGCATTGTCCAAGGCGGCACGGAACTTGCCCTGCCAGGTGATGCGTTCGGAGGCGTCGAGTTGCAACAGCAGCCGGATTTTCTCCTCGTAGAGCTCTTCGTAGTCTCCGAGTTCTGCCCCGAACAGCGGATAGGACTCGATGAAGGACCCCCGCCCGGCAGTGAGCTCCGCCCTGCCGCCGGAGAGGAGGTCGAGGGTCGCGAACTGCTGGTACACCCGCACCGGATCCTCGGTGCTGAGGACGGTGACCGCCGAGCCGATGTGGATCCTGGTGGTCTGCGCGGCGGCCGCGGCGAGCACGGGTACCACCGACGAGACGGCGTAGTCCGGGCGGTGATGCTCACCGATGCCGAAGTAGTCCAGGCCCACCTCGTCGGCGAGCCGTGCCCGCTCCAACAGGTCCGCCATCCGCTGCTGCGGCGAAACCCGCTCTCCCGTCACCGGGTTGGGGTGAATGTCCCCGAAGCTGTAGATACCGATTTCCATACGCGAGGCCCCTGACGTCGGTGGTGGCTAGGCGGCGATCCGCTGCGGGTGCGTATAACAGTTAAGGGAGGTGCCGCGGCTGAAACCCACCAGGGTGATGCCGGTTTCCTCGGCGAGGTCGGCCGCCAACGACGACGGCGCGCTGACCGCAGACAGTACTGGGATCCCCGCGAGCTGCGCCTTCTGGACCAGCTCGAACGACGCACGGCCGGACACCTGCAGGATGGTGCCCCTCAACGGCAGCATCCCCTCGCGCAGGGCCCAGCCCACCACCTTATCGACGGCGTTGTGCCGGCCTACGTCCTCACGAAGGCATAACAATTCACCGTCGCGGGTGAACAGCCCAGCCGCGTGCACGCCACCGGTCGAGTCGAAGAGTTTTTGGGATTCACGCAACCGGTCCGGCAGCCCGGCGAGCGCCGGAAGGGTGACCTGCGCGTCGTCGTCGTGCACGTCGAAACGGGACGACTTGCGCACGGCGTCGATCGAGGCGGTACCGCAGATGCCGCAGGAGCTCGAGGTGTACACATGGCGTTCCATCGTGGTGTCCGGAAGCACCACATCGGGTCTGAGCTGGGACTCGACGACGTTGAACGTCTGCTGACCGGCGTCGTCCACTCCCGCGCAGTAGCGGAGACTGACCAGCTGCCCCGGCTCCCAGACGATGCCTTCGGAGACCAGGAATCCTGCGACCAGGTCAAAGTCGTCGCCGGGTGTACGCATGGTCACCGAAAAGGATTGTGCTCCCAGCCGGATTTCCAGCGGTTCCTCTCCGGCGAGGAAATCCTCTCGCCGGCTGATGCCATTGTCGGTTGCGCCGAGGCGGAACCGGGTGATCTGGCGGCGCTGACTAACGCGCTTCTTCAATGTGCACTCCTACCGTTGTCCTAGGATGAGACTAGTGGACTTCTGACCCTAGGATGTGATGGCTATGGCGACTCGTGCGCCCAAAGATGGAATCAACGAAGCCGAAATTAAGGTCGGTAAGCCCAAGAGAAAAGCGGTGGGACTCCCCGCCGTTCTGAACTCCCTGAAGATTTCGCTGGACCAGATGGGTCCGGTGCGTAGCGCGCAGACGCTGCTGGCAGTGAACCAGGAAAAGGGTTTCGACTGCATGGGCTGCGCCTGGCCTGAGGGTGACAAACGGCATACCGCCGAGTTCTGCGAAAACGGCGCCAAGGCTGTCGCCGAAGAAGCAACGCGCCGCACCGTGACGCCGTCGTTCTTCGAGAAGCATTCGGTTGCCGAGCTCAACGAGCGTGATGAGTACTGGCTGGGCCAGCAGGGCCGCATCACCCACCCCATGCTCCTTGAAGAAGGCGGCACCCATTACCGTCCGGTGAGCTGGGACATGGCCTACGACATCATCGTTGAGGAGCTCGCGGCACTCGACAGCCCCGACGAAGCGGTCTTCTACACCTCCGGCCGGACCTCCAACGAGGCGGCCTTCCTGTACCAGTTGATGGTGCGCGGTATTGGCACCAACAACCTGCCGGACTGCTCCAACATGTGCCACGAGTCCTCGGGCTCCGCGCTGACCCAGACCATCGGCATCGGTAAGGGAACGGTGTCCCTCGAGGACGTCGACAAGGCCCCGCTGATCCTGGTTGCGGGCCAGAACCCGGGCACCAACCACCCCCGCATGCTGACGTCGCTGGAGAAGGCGAAGAAGAACGGTGGGCAGATCGTCGCGATCAACCCGCTGCCCGAGGCTGGTCTGCTGCGCTTCGAAAACCCGCAGAAGATCTCCGGCATCCTCGGTACCAGGTTCGGCGGCGGCACCCAGCTCTCCGACGACTTCCTCCAGATCCGCCTCGGCGGCGACCAGGCCCTCTTCCAGGGTCTCGGCAAGTACCTGCTGGAGCAGGAGGAGAAGACCGGGACGGTCTTCGACCACGAGTTCATCAAGGAACACACCACCGGCCTGGAAGAATACCTGCAGGAACTCCGTGAGGTGTCCTGGGACGAAATCGTCGAGGCCAGCGGAATCGCCAAGTCTCAGATCACCTCGGTCGGCGATCGGATGATCGCCTCCCCCGGCACAGTGGTGTGCTGGGCGATGGGTCTGACCCAGCACAAGCACTCGGTGAAGACACTGCGCGACGTCGTCAACGTCCTCCTGCTGCAGGGCAACATCGGGAAGCCGGGAGCGGGCGTCTGCCCGGTCCGGGGACACTCCAATGTGCAGGGCGACCGCACCATGGGAATCTTCGAACGGATGCCTGACGGCTTCCACGACGCCCTCGACGCCCACTTCAGTTTCGCGTCACCGCGGAAGCACGGCTTCGACACCGTTGCGGCGATCCGTGCGATGCGCGACGGCGGCGCGAAGGTCTTCATGGCGATGGGCGGCAACTTTGTGCGCGCCACTCCGGACTCCGATGTGACCGATAAGGCGCTCCGCAACACACGTCTCACCGTGCAGGTGTCGACGAAGATGAACCGTTCGCATCTGATCACCGGCCGCCGTGCCCTGATCCTGCCGGCCCTGGGCCGGACGGATCGGGACACCCAGGCCAGCGGCGACCAGCGGGTCACCGTCGAGGACTCGATGAGTGCGGTGCATGCCTCACGTGGACGGCTTCGCCCCCCGGGACCGGATGTGCGCTCGGAGATCTCGATCGTGTGTGAGCTCGGTGACCGCCTGTTCGCCCGCCCGCAGAGCCCGTTCCGCGACAACGCCCCGCAGATCGACTGGGTGGCGGCGCAGGCCGACTACTCGGTGGTCCGTAACCACATTGAGGCGGTCATCCCTGGCTTCGAAAATTACAACACTCGGATCGAAACGGGCGGGTTTGTCCTGCCGAACGGTCCCCGTGACGGCCGGAAGTTCACCACTCCGTCCGGCAAGGCGGTCTTCACCGGCAACGCCCTCGAGTACCCGAAGGTCCCCGCGGGCCGGCTGCTGCTGCAGACCCTCCGGTCACACGATCAGTACAACACGACGATCTACGGCAAGGATGACCGGTACCGCGGCATTCACGGCGGACGGCGTGTGGTGTTGGTGCATGCGGACGATCTGGCGGCTGCCGGGATCGCCGAAGGAGAAATGGTGCATCTGGTGTCGCAGTTCTCCGATGGCGTTGAACGCCGGGCCGAGAACTTCAGGGCGGTCACCTACGCCACCCCGCGGGGCTGCGCGGCCGCCTACTACCCCGAGACCAATGTGCTGGTGCCGTTGGATTCGACTGCCGATGTGAGCGGCACACCGACTTCCAAGTCAGTGATCATCCGGCTGGAAAAGATCGCCTGAGCCAAACCCGATCTGAGCTTAACTACCGGTGCCCCCAGTCAGCTGACTGGGGGCACCGGTAGTTAACAGGCGAAGTCTTAGCTGATCCACGGCAGGCGCAGCGCTGGCAACCTATCCCCCGCAACGCAGCCGCTGGCCGGCACCACCATGACCCCGTCCGCGGAGGCGAGGCCTCTGAGCATGCCGGAGCGCTGGTGGGTGGCCGCGACGGCCCGTCCGGATTCCAGCCGGTAGGGCACCACCCGGCTCCGACCGGGCAGCTCCTCGAAGGCTTCCCCGACGGTCACCTCGTCGGTTTCGGGGAACGGCGCTCCGCGCAGGCCTGCCAGCAGGGGGCCCACCACGGTCAGCATGGCCATCATCGCGGCCAGGGGATTGCCGGGGAGACCTACCAGGAACCGGCCATCCTGCAGCCGGGCCAGCAGCGTTGGATGCCCGGGCCGCATCGCAATGCCGTCAATAATGAACTCCGCCTCGAGCGTCTCCAACGCGCGCCGGATGTGGTCAGCCGATGAGCTGCCCGTCCCTCCGGTGGTGATCAGGACGTCACCGGAGGCTCGCGCGAGGGAAAGTTCGTCGAGTGCTTCGGCGCTGATGGCGGCGACGACGTCGTCCAGGTCGTCCTTGGCCCGACCCGATGTGTCAACATGCCCACCCATCATCTGAACCAACCCGGGAAGCTGCGGGCCGAACGTGTCACGGACCTGCCCCGGCTCGGGTAGCCCGGCTTCGATGACCTCGTCGCCGGTCAGCAGCAGGGACACCCGCGGCGCCCTCAGCACTGGAAGGTTGTCGTAGCCGCAGACGGCCGCAAGGGCAATCTGGGCAGGGTTCAGGGTGACGTTCGCGGGAATGGTCTCGCTGCCCTGAGGGGCTTCCTCACCGGCCGGTCGGATATGTTCCTGTGGCCTCGGCTCGTCCGGCCGAGCCCGCGAGTTGCGGTCCAGTGAATCACCGCGCACGGCGCCGTGCTCCATGCGCAGGATTCCGGTGGCCCCCTCCGGCACCACACCGCCGGTCAGGATGAACGTCGCTTCCCCGAGAGTCAGCGGTCCCGCACCCGAGTCCCGGTGCGGTGCAGGACGTGACCAGGGGTGCTCTTCCTTGGGTGCATGACTGACCAGTTGCCACGGTGGGTTGCCGTTGACGGCCCATCCATCCATGGCCGATGACGCGTAGTGCGGGATGGCCTGCAAAGCCGTGACCGGCTCAGCCAGTGTCTGTCCCAACGCTTCGGAGAGTGGGACTGTCTGGTTGGCCAGTGGCGTTCCGGCGTCGTAGGCGACGCGTCGCGCCTGCTCCCAGTCGAGGTTCCGTCCGGTGCGCGTCTGGTCCACGGGCGTTTCAGCGGGGGACGTCACCTCGACGGTGGAGTTGTCGGTGGGGGCTTCGCCCAGGGGGAATGCGCTCATGGGGGTTTCGCTCACTGGACCTCCGCCGTCGATGGGCTGGCCACGTCCCCGGTGGGACACTGGCGACGTGCAGCCTCAATCGCGGACTCCATGGCTACCGCCTCGGTTGCCTGCTGACTGGCCACAGCGAGGCCAGCGGCGTAGCCAGCAATGAAGGTGGTCAGCGGCGCTGCCGGGCGCACTATTGAATGGGCTGCGTCCCCCGCAAGGGAAAGGATGGCATCGATATCGATGGTGGTGCCCTGAAGTTCGAAGGCCTCAATGAGCTGGGCACTCCATTCCTGAAGGATCTGATCCTGCTTTTTCATCGCTGCTCCTGAATCTAGGTCGGTGCTATGCCTGAGACACCGAGGGAATGGGCGTCAGCCCAGGTGTCGACGTCGGCGGTGCTCCCCGGCCGAACGTCAATTGCTCTCCATTGCACCCTAGCAAGGAGCGCCTTCATCGATAGATTCTGGGCCCCTCCGGAGGCGTGGATCTCCTGCACCGCTAACCGCAGGGCATCGAAACGGTACAGTGCGGCCAGCGGCTGATCCCGGCCGCCGTCGTGCGCCATCGCCGAGGATTCCGGATGATCGACCGCCGCTGTCAGAAGCGACGGAATCGCTTCCGCGATGCGCGGCATGTCGCACGCCAGCACCAGCAGCCACGGCGTGGACTCGCCCTGTAGATGGTCGACAGCGGCAGCCAGCGCTGCGGCCGGCCCGCCGAACGGTGGCGACTCGCGGACAAACTCGCGCGACACCGGTTGCGCCCGGACTGTCGCGCCGTGGACCTCGTCTGGGCCGACCACGACGAGCCGTCGTGCAGCTGCCGCGGCGTGACAGGTCAGATCCAGCAGGCTGTGCCCGTTGAGCTGCAGAGAGGCCTTCGGTGTTCCTCCCAGGCGCGAGGAACGGCCGCCCGAGAGCACTACGGCATTGAAGGCAACGGGGACTTGACCGCTCAAGCGGCGCTCTCCGACCGGAGGAAGGCGCTCCACTGCGGGGCTGGCTTCTCAATCTCGCGGAAGTGGTGGGACGGGCCGCGGGGCGGCTGGGGGGTGACACCCAGTTGCCACCCCAGGGAGGCGAGCGTCTTGTCGCCCTTGTCGTTGTTGCACCTGAGGCAGCAGGCCACGAGGTTTTCCCAACTGGAGTCCCCGCCGCGAGAGCGTGGATACACGTGATCGATGGTGGACGCGCTTTTCCCGCAGTAGGCGCACAGATGATTGTCCCGACGGAGCACACCCCTGCGCGTGACCACGAGACTTTGCCGGTAGGGGATTTTCACATACCGGTTCAGCAGGATGACCGAGGGCCGCCCGAGTATCTCGTTGGGTCCAATGACCGGCTCCTCCCCTTCGGCGACGACGCTGGCCTTCCCAGCCAGCACAAGGACCAGCGCCCGGCGGAAGGTCACTACCGCCAGCGGCTCATATCCAGCATTCAGAACGAGAGTGCGCATGCACATTCCTCTTTGCCGATCAGGCCGTCACCCCTATCGCCGGGGTGCAGGCCTAGAAAACTGACTCCTTTTGAGTAAGGGTAGTTTGGCTGGGGCCCGGTTAGCCAATTCTTGTGGAGCAGGTCCAGGCGTGTCGTCGCAGACCGATCGCCTCGATAGTCTGGGCGGCAGTCAGACACCAAAGGCCCGGAGGAAAATCCTCCGGGCCTTTGGTAAACAGTGTGGGTGTCTCTTAGCCGCCAACGCGGATGAAGACGGGGCCCGAACCAAGGTCGGCTGGGGCGACAACCGTCTGGTTGCCGTTGAACCCGCCGTGGACTGCCTGGCCGCCACCGATGTACACAGCGATGTGGGCCACTCCGGCGCCGCCATCGGCGTAGTAGATGAGGTCACCTGGGATGGCTTCGCCGGCGCTGACCGTGCGTCCCAGCGAAAGGTACCCGGCTGGCCAGCCGTGGAAGTTGATCCCTGCTGCTGCCAGTGCGTTGCTTGCAAGACGGGTGCAGTCCTGGATAACGCCCAGCTGACCCTGTGCTGCGGCCGCGATTGTTGCTGCCGTCCCGGAGGAGGCCGCGGGGGCCTCCGGCGCGGCAGGCGCCTCGGCTGCAGGAGTGGCCTCTGCTGGAGCGACCTGGGCGGGCGCCTCCTGCTGGACGTTCACTGCGGGAGTTGCGGTCGCGGGCTCAATTGTTTCGGGCTCAGCGGCCGGGACTTCCTCGACCTCAACGACAGTCTCGGCCTGAGCCGTGACCACTGGGGCTTCGGCAACTGCTGGGGCTGCTATGGCTTTGACCGGGGTGCGGTTGAACGCAACATCGGCGTCTGCAGGCGCTTCGACAACTGCCGGTGCGGCCTGAATCTCCAGCGCGGAGGTCAGGATGGTCCGCTCTGCTGATTCGAGGGAGAGCTCAGCAGCGTTCGCCGATACCCCGCCGGTCAGGACGAGGCCTGAAGCTGCCGCAATTACGGCGGCCTGGCGGCCCATGCCGCCAGCGTTCTCGGTAACGGCTTTGGCCAGGGCCGAGAAGTTGGTGGCCTGGCGTTTATCGGCACGGTGGCGTGCAATGGCTGTGCTAGTGGTCATGTGTGCGTTCTCCAGGATTCGGTGTGGTCTTAGCTAACGCGGACGAAGCTAGCGCCGGGGAGGTCGGAAAGGGAATGCAGGCCGGTGTTCATGCCGTTGAGGCCACCGCTGATGACTTGGCCGTTGCCGACGTAGATGGCCACGTGGCCGCCGGTGATGACGAGGTCGCCTGCCGCTGGGGAACCAACAACTGATCCAAAGGCGAAGAAGTCGCCCGGCGCAATGTCGCCCACGGACTTGCCGACTGAGCGGAGCGCCTTTTCAACCATGGCGGTGCAATCTTGTCCCACACCAATCTGGGAGTACGCGGATCCGACCAGGCCAGCGGCGATGTTACCGGACGGTGCCGCCTCGGGTGCTGGCTTTTCGGCGGCGGGCGCCTGGACTGCAGCAGCTGGAGCGACCTCTGCGGCGGGCGCCTCGGCTGGGGCTGCCTCGACTGGGGCTGCGTCCTGCACCGCGGGCTCTGCCACCACGTCGGCTACTGGCTCAGCGACCGGCGCTACTGGCTCGACGACGTCGGCCTGCACCTCGACAGCCGGGACAACCTCTTCTGCGGCGGGCGTCGCCGATACGGCTGCCCGCTCGAAGGTGATGTCGGCGGTGGCGGGAGCGCTGACGGCGTCGGCGGTCACTGCGATCGAGTTCAAGGGGGTGGAGAGCTGGACGACCCGCTCGGACTCACCGAACCCGTGGGCTGGCAGCCCGGCGGTCAGGACCAGCCCTGACGCTGCGACGATTACTGCTGCCTGGCGGCCTACGGAACCAGCGTTCGAGGAGACGGCGCTTGAGATGGCCGTCAGCGGGCTGGTGTGCGTACGGGCGGCCTTGTGGCGGCCCAGAGAAGAGCTAGTTGACACGTTTGATTGCCTCTCCCAATTGCCTGCGAGGTGAGCTGTCGGATTCGGATGGGAGTCACCCGGTCATCTGATTCCCAGTGGAATCACACGACTTAACCCCAAGGATTTCTTGCGAAATCCACTAATTGGTTCCCCCGCCTCTGCCATGCGAATTGTGCGAACGGAACCTCAGGCAGTGGCAGAGCTAGGCGATCTGCTCGAGGGTGCCAAACCTATTAGAATTTGGCACGAGATCGACGGTACAGCAGATCGACCACAATGTCACATTCCGGTCACGGAACGGTGTGTCCTTGGTTACAGCCAGCCCATGGGGTCCACGGCCTGACCGTCAACCATTACTTCAAAATGCAGGTGGCAACCAGTGGATGCGCCGGTACTACCGCTCTGAGCGACGACGTCGCCGCGGTCCACCGACTGCCCTTCCTGGACGCTGCTGGATGAAAGGTGGTTGTACGTGGACTCAAGGCCGTTGCCGTGATCGATGACCACGCGGTTCCCGCCCCCGTAGGGGTGCCAGCCGGTAAAGGTGACGGTACCTGACGCGGCGGCGAACACTTCACTGCCGCACGAGCTACTGAAGTCCTGGCCCGAGTGGAGTTCCCCGCCCATGCCGGTGATCGGGCTTACCCGGTAGCCGAAAGGAGACGTGATGACCAGCTTGTCCATGGGGGCGGACAGGGAGCCGCGCGCCGCGGCAGGCACAGCCGCTGAGCCTGCAGCGGTCATGATCTCGCTGAGTTTGGCGTCTGCGTCGAAGGTGCTCTGCAGCGCGGTGCGGCTGAAATCGACCAGCGCCGCGTCGGGGACACTGATTTCCCGGGGCGCGGCAGTCGCCTGCGCGGTGGGTGCTGCTGCTGCGGCAACCGCGCTGTCGTCCTGCGGGACCGTCGCTGCCGTGGTGGGTAGCGTGACAGTCAGCACCAGCCCGGAGGCGGCGGCGGCGATGGCGAATTTTTGGCTCAGCCCGGTGAGCGAAAAGTCGCCCCTGACTCGGGTAGTGCGTCGTCGTTCGAGTCGGTGCGCGTCCCGAGGACGCGCGGCAGACACCGGGGCGCCGGCACGGCGACGCCCCGAAGCATGGTGCTTCGGCAATGGGTCCCTTTCGTATATGCCTGCGAAGTTAGCTGTCGGATTCGAGTTCGGGAAAAAACTCGGCCCTGACCGGTTCCGCCGAAGCAGATCCGGGTCTGGGCTTCACCCCAAGGCGACCGGTCGGCCGCCGTCTGATGGGTCCTCCGCCCCTGTCACGGGTCTCAGCATCCAAATCCGCTGACAGGGTTAGGCGTGCGGTTTAGATAACGCTGATGTATCAACGCCAGTTTTCCATCATCCACGACCATAAGCAAAAGAGATACATTCGTTATCTTTTCCTGTGGATAACTTGCGGCAACATTGAGCCTTGGCGAGCTAGACGCCTGGACCGGAAACCGACACGAACACGTGTGCAGCGACCTCTGGCGGGAGCTCCAGGGCACCGTCGATGCCCTCGACCCTGACCGATACGTAGTCGCCGACCGCCTGCACGGTGATGACGGTCCCGGGCCGCAGTCCGCCCTCATCGAGTTGGGAGAGCAATTCCGGGTCCACCTGAATGGGCTCGGCCAACCGGATGAGGGTAATCACTGACCCCTGGGGATTGGTGCCGCTGACCGACAGGAGGCTGCGGACACCGTCGGTGAAGTCTTGGGTTGGCGGGCCCCCCAAAGCCTCAAGCCCCGGAATAGGGTTGCCGTAGGGGGACTCGGTGGGCTTCCCCAGCAGCTCGTACAGTCGCTGTTCAACCCGCTCGCTCATCACGTGCTCCCACCGGCAGGCTTCTTCGTGGACATAGGCCCAATCCAGTCCAATCACGTCGGAGAGGAGACGTTCGGCGAGCCGGTGCTTGCGCATCACCCCGATGGCGCGACGGCGACCTAGGTCAGTGAATTCGAGGTGGCGATCGCCTGAGACGACCACCAGTCCGTCGCGCTCCATCCGGCCGATGGTTTGGGAGACGGTGGGACCGGAATGGCGGAGCCGTTCAGCAATCCGGGCGCGGAGGGCAACAATATTCTCTTCCTCCAGTTCCAGGATGGTCCGCAGATACATCTCAGTGGTATCGATGAGGTCCGTCATGCGGTTCAGCTCCTAGGCACTGGTGCGGGATGGAACAGCGGGCAGCTTTCGCGGTGGGAACGCGGCACGGATCGCCAGCGCCGAACACAAGTTCTACGCTCACCAAGGTTAACCCATTTCCCAGTTACCGCGGCAATCAGCGGCCACCGCCCACCCAGTCGTGACGTGTTCACAAATGCCGCCAGGGCCGGGTAGTGCGGCAGAATGTATCCCGTCTTGTGTCGCACGCTTACCCCCTTGGAGAGACCATGAGCATTTCCCCGGACCAACTGATCCCCGCTGGCCTCCTTCCCGCCGACGGGCGTTTCGGAGCGGGCCCGTCGAAGGTGCGCGACGAGCAGATGGAGGCCCTCGCGCAGGCCGGACGGACCCTACTTGGCACCTCCCACCGCCAACCTCCGGTGCGCAACCTTGTTGGCTCGGTCCGGGAGGGCCTGACCCGGCTGTTCAACGCGCCGGCAGGCTACGAGGTGGTACTGGGCGTGGGTGGCTCGACAGCATTTTGGGATGTTGCATCCTTCGGCCTGGTGCAGGACAAGGCCCAACACTTGTCTTTCGGGGAATTCGGGGCGAAGTTCGCTTCCGCCACCAACAAGGCGCCCTTCCTCCAGGCATCCTCGGTAATCACCTCGGCCCCGGGGACGCGCCCCAGCCCTGCAGCGGAAGCAGGCGTGGATGTCTACGCCTGGCCGCAGAACGAGACCTCCACCGGTGTCGCAGCGCCGGTGCACCGGATCGACGGCGCCGCACCGGATGCGTTGGTCCTCATCGATGCGACGTCGGCCGCCGGCGGTCTTGACGTGGATGTCAGTGCATCCGATGTCTACTACTTCGCTCCGCAGAAGAATTTCGCGTCCGACGGCGGCCTGTGGCTTGGCCTGTTCTCGCCGGCCGCACTGGAGCGGGCAGCCCGGATCGCGGCGACCGACCGCTGGATCCCGGATTTCCTGAGCCTTCAGACAGCCATCGACAATTCTCTCCTCAACCAGACCTACAACACCCCGTCCCTGGCCACCCTGGTGACTCTCAATGCCCAGGTCGAATGGCTGAACCAGAGCGGCGGTCTTGAGTTCGCTGCGGCGCGCACCGCGGAGTCCGCGGGGCGGGTCTACCAGTGGGCGGAAGCGTCCGACGTCGCCACCCCCTTCGTTTCCCGCACCGAGGACCGCTCCAATGTCATTACCACCATCGACTTCGAGGACTCCGTTGACGCTGCGCTGCTCGCAAAGGTGTTGCGCGCCAACGGGATTGTCGACGTCGAGCCGTACCGGAAGCTGGGCCGGAACCAGCTGCGCATCGCGACGTTCGTCTCAATCGAACCGGACGATATTTCAGCGCTGCTGGCCTGCATCGACTTCGTCATCGGCCGAGGCTAGCCTTCCGCCGCTACTTGGATCCCTCAGGTCCCTGCCATCCCCAGGCTCTGCGGATGGCAGGGACGCTAAGGATCGGTGAGAGGTTTCCCGAAGTCAGTTTCAATCCGCAGCCGCCGCCGTGGGGCCGGATCGTAGCGAAGCCGTAGGTGGTGGGCCCGCCAGGCCCAGATCATTCCCGCCAGTGCCGCAATGATGCCGGCCGCTGCAGCGACGGCGAGGCTCCACCGTGGGCCGAAAGTGTTCGAGACCAGGCCGACGATTGGCGCGCCGAGCGGTGTGCCGCCGAGGAAGATGGCGAAATACAGCGCCATTACCCTGCCGCGCATCACCTGCTCGGTGGTGGTCTGGACATACGCATTGGCGCTGGTCAGAAGTGTCAGCGCGAACAGGCCGACCGGGATCAGGGCGAGGCCGAACAGCCAGACCGTGGGCGCCAGCGCTGCTGCGGCGCAGGCGACACCGAAAGCTGCTGACGCCCCGTAGATGAATCGCAGTCTCGGTTTGCTGCGCCGGGCCGAGAGCAGGGCGCCCGCCACTGAGCCGATGGCCATCACCGACGACAGCACACCGAACACTCCTGCGCCGCTGTTGAACTCGGTGCGTGCCATCGCCGCGATGTAGACGGCGAAGTTGAGCCCGAAGGTACCGACGATGAAGATCGCCAGCATCACCATCATCAGGTCGGGCCGGTTACGCACATACCTGAAGCCCTCCCGAATCCTGCCCTTGCCCGGTGGGGACTTCTCCAGGACCCGCAACTCAGAGCGTCTGATGGTCATCAGCACAAAGATCATGGCGCCGAAGGTGAGCGCGTTGATCATGAAGACCCAGCCGGGGCCGACCGCCACGGTGAGCAGACCCGCCACCGCTGGGCCAACCATCCGCGCAGCGTTGAAGGAGGCGCTGTTCAACGCGACTGCGTTGGGGAGATAGTCGTCCCTGACCAGCTCCGACACGAAGGTTTGTCGTGCTGGCGCGTCGACCGCTGAGACGAATCCGAGGGCGAGGGCAAAGGCGTACACATGCCAGAGTTCAGCTACCCCGAGCACCACCATCAGCCCGAGTCCGACGCCGAGTGCCGCCATCGAGAGCTGGGTGATGATCAGTAGTTTCCGCCGGTCCACCGAATCCGCGATCAGACCGGCCCAGGGGGCGACGAGCAGCTGGGGGCCGAGCTGGAGCGCCATGACAATGCCCATGGCTGCTGCATCCTGATCGGTGAGAATGTCATACACCAGCCAGTCCTGGGCAGTGCGTTGCATCCAGGTGCCAATGTTGGAGACCAGCGCTCCGAAAAACCAGACCCGATAGTTATGGATATGCAGCGAGCGGAACATTCCCATTAGGTGAGTCCCGCTCGGCCTCGTCCACAACTACCGTGAGTCAACTGGTTATTCTCCTCCAGCAGCGTCAGGGGAAACTGATTCGTCCTTGGCCGAGTCCTCGGGGCGCACCCGCTCCGCCCAGGGAATCCAGGGTGGGGACAGCAAGGAGGTGTCCGACGGCAGCAGGCCAACCTCGGAGATCGTCGGTTCTTTACCGCGGGGTACCCGGGCCAGAGTGGCAAACCAGTGCCAGCCGCCGTAACCGGGCAGATGGGCTTCGAACCGGTGGGTCACCACCCGTTCGGCGTCGGGGTACGCGCCCACATGGGTGCCGACCTGCCCTTGCTCAGCAATCTCGTTCACACCGTTCCGCGCGAATTCCACCGCATCGGCCAAGAGGGCGTCGGGCTTGGACGGCTTCCGGGGAGTACGGCGTTTCGGCGGAACCACCGCGTCGTCGGCCGCCTCCGCGAGCGCCGGGTCAGCGACGTCCGCCGAATGAGCGACGATTTCCAGGTCTGAATCCACGATCTGGCCTACGCGTCCAGATCGTCGGCGACCGCGCGGAGGACCGCTGCGACCTTGCCGGCGTGCGACTTGTCGGGGTACCGGCCGCGGCGCAGCCCGTTGGAGACGTCGTCCAGCAACTTGATGAGGTCCTCGGTAATGACTGCCATATCGTCAGCGCTTTTACGTGTCGCCTTCGCAACCGAGGCTGGTGCCTCAAGGATGCGGGCGGAGAGCGCCTGGAGCCCCTTGCGGCCGTCGGCGACGCCGAACTCCAGTTTGGTGCCCACCTTCACCTCAGTCACTCCTGCAGGTAGCGCCGAGGCATGAAGGAAGACCTCCTGGCCGTCGTCGGTAGCCAGGAAACCAAAACCCTTTTCAGCGTCAAACCACTTGACCTTGCCAATAGGCACGTCGTTACCTCGTTCTGTAGGTGCTGCGTCGGACACTGCTAGTACCGTGCCGATCCTCGGGAAAGGATCTGGTGCCCTGGGCCTAGCGGCGGGGCCAGCGTCTCGTCGGGAAAGTCTCTGTCTTCCAGAATATCCTCCCTACCAGTGTGCTTCATGAAAGGGGCACACCTTGTACGCTGTTAGCGTTATGGAGAATACCTCACCCCACCCCCTTCCTGATCATGGATCCAACACTCCGGAGCGGAACCTGCCCCGCCTGATCCTGATGGTGACAGCAGTAGCCCTGGCGATCATCGGCTTGCTTTCGCTCACTGCCGTGCTCATCACTGCCTTTCTTCAGGGCACCGTGTGGCCCGGCTTTGTCGCCGGAGCCTACGTCTGCCTTCCGGTGGCCTTTGTCCTCATGATCCTGATGGTGATTTCGGGAATTCGGGCCCGCAGACGGGCCTGACCCCGGCTCCCATCGCGGGCTTCCGCCGGGCGATCGGGCGGGGCGGGCACAGGCAAACGGGGTAACGTTGTCATAATGTCCGCCATCCGCGATCTAGCCACCGATCTGGCTGCACGCAGCGACGCACGGCTCCGTGACCTTCTCGCGGCGCGCCCGGACCTCGTTCTCCCACCAGTCCCCGATTTCGCTGCCCTCGCCGCCCGCGCTTCCACCCGGGTCAGCGTCCAGCGGGCGCTGGAAAACCTCAGCGAACCCGAGCTGGATGTCCTCACCGCCGTGCAGCTTTCAACTCACGGCGACACCGGCCAAAGCACCACCGCAGCCTGGCTCCGGTCGGACATCAAGGGTTCAACTGTGAAGGTCCTGGACGGCTTCCTGGCCCATCTACATGCGCTCGCCCTGCTCCGCCGCGCGCCGGCCCCGCCGGAGGCTCCGGCCGCCGACCAGAACCGCCGGTTTTACCTTCCCGTAGCCTCCCTGACCGAAGCCCTGGGCCCCTACCCTGCCGGGCTGGGCCGGGAGATCACCCTGCTGGTCCGGCTGCTCCCCGGGTACGCCAAACAGCTGCCCGCCGCCATCGACCGGCTTCGCAAGCTGGGCTTGGAGGTCGGCGAGGCCCCCACGGCGGACGCCGCTGCCGCGGTCCTGCACGAGGTCGTTTCGACTCCGGCCGGCTGGGAGGCCTTGCTGGCCCTGGCACCCGACCGCACCCGGGATCTGCTCGGCAAATTCAGCGTCTCGGCGGTCGGCGCGTCACCACTGAGCGCCGAGGACCCGAGTTCACCCATTCACTGGTTGCTCGCCCACGGGCTCCTCGCCCGCCTGGATGCGAGCCACGTTGAGCTACCCCGCGCCGTGGGACGGGCTGCGCGTGGTCATTCCATCATCGAGCAGCTGCGCTGTGACCCCCCGGTTCCCGAGCTAAGAACCATCCGGAACAGTCTGCGGGATAACGCCGCCCACAGCGCGGTCGCCGAAACCCTGCGCCTGGTCACCGACCTCGTAGTAACCGTCGAGGCTTCCCCGATCACTACCTTGCGGTCCGGCGGTGTGGGCGTCCGGGAAATCCGGCGGCTCGCCGATGCTCTGCGGGTCGACACCGAGCAGGCTGCCTGGCTGGTGGAGCTCGCGGCCCTCGCCGGTCTGCTGGTGCTCGACGTCGACACCTCCCGTTGGCGGGTTGAACCGGGCACCCTGTGGCTGGCGCAGGACCGGGTGGAGCAATGGCACCGCCTGGTGACCACATGGCTGGATGCGCAACGCGCGCCGTCGTTGGTGGGAACCCAGCTCACCGCCGGCGCAACGGTGAACGCGCTGGCGGCCGAGGCCAACCGCCCCGATGCCCCCCACCTCCGGTCCCGGATGCTGGCGGCGTTGGCTTACCTCAGCAGCAACACCAGCGGGCATCCAATCGACGGCTCCATGTCGGCCGTTTTGCAGGTCCGCGACGTCGTCGAGTGGCTCACGTGGAGCCAGCCGCGCCTTCAGCGGCGCTTTGCCCGGCTGGTTCCGGGCATGCTCACCGAGGCGTCCCACCTCGGCCTGATGGGGTCCGGCGCCTTGACTGAACTGGGCGCGCTGACCGCAGCGGGCAAGCACGACGACGCCGCCGCCGTCCTGCGCGGGGCCCTGCCCGCCCCGCTGCGGCACTTCATGTTGCAGGCAGACCTGACCGCCGTCGCCCCCGGGTATCTCGAACCGGAGGTCGCCACCGAGCTGGCCCTCCTCTCCACCCCAGAGGGGCAGGGCCCGGCCAGCATCTACCGGTTCTCAGCCGAGTCGCTGCGGCGCGCGTTCGACGACGGACAGGATGCCTCAACGATTCTGGCGTTCCTGGCCCGCCACTCTGCGACCGACGTCCCGCAACCGTTGAAGTACCTGGTCGACGACACCGCGTCGAGGTACGGCCGCCTCCGGGTGGGCAGAGCCAGTAGCTATGTCCGCAGCGACGATGATGCGGCGCTGTCAGCCCTCCTGACCGATCCCCGGGCCGCAGCACTTGGCCTGGTGCAACTCGCGCCGACAGTCGTGATTTCCCAGGCGTCAGGACCGGAGCTCGCGGCGGTCTTGCGTGACCTCGGGTACGCCCCCGCCCTCGAAGGCTCGGCCTTGCCATCGAAACCGGGACGATCCGGCACCACAGGCGGGCCGGGAAGCGTGACGGCGGCGTCGTCGCGGGTGACGTTGAACCCCTGGGTCCTCTCCTCCGAAGACATCTCCAACCAGGTGGCAGTGCTTCGCGGTGCCGGGGTCACGCCCGCGGACGGAATGTCGACCACTGAGAGCGACACCCTGCTGGGACTCGAAACCCTCCGCAAGGCAATCCGGCTGCGACGCCCGGTGCGGCTCGGGTTCGCCGACAGCCAGGGGAATTCCACCCGGCAGGTCCTTGTTCCACTATCTGTATCCGGCGGCAGGGTCCGGGTCATCGACCCGGGCAACGAGGTCGAAAAAGTCGTCTCGATCCACCGGATCATGGACGTTGAACTACTTTCCATTGATGAAGGGGCAGCAACTGATGCCTGACGGCCCGCTGATCGTTCAAAGCGACAAAACCATTCTGCTGGAAGTGGACCACGAACAATCCACCGAAGCACGGCACGCGATCGCTGCGTTCGCTGAGCTGGAACGCGCCCCTGAACACGTCCACAGCTATCGGCTGACTCCGCTGGGGCTATGGAATGCCCGTGCGGCAGGCCTCGACGCCGAGCATGTCCTCGACACCCTGCTGAAGTACTCACGGTTCCCGGTACCCCACGCACTGCTGGTGGACATTGAAGAGACGATGTCGCGGTACGGTCGGCTCCGCCTCGAGAAGGACGACCAGCATGGTCTGGTCCTGCGCACCAACGACTACCCGGTGCTCGAGGAGGTGCTGCACGCCAAGAAGATCCAGCCCCTGCTGGGCCCGCGCATCGACGGAGAAACGGTGGTGGTGCACTCCTCGCAGCGTGGTCAGCTCAAGCAGTTGCTTTTGAAGCTGGGCTGGCCGGCGGAGGACTTCGCCGGCTATGTGGATGGCAAACCCCACCCGATCGCCCTGCTCGAGGAGGGGTGGACGCTGCGCCCCTATCAGAAGCTGGCCACGGAAAACTTCTGGTCGGGCGGCTCGGGCGTCGTCGTACTCCCCTGTGGTGCGGGCAAGACCCTGGTGGGCGCTGCAGCGATGGCGACGTCCCAGACCACCACGCTGATCCTGGTCACCAACACCGTCTCCGCCCGTCAGTGGAAGGACGAACTGCTGAAGCGCACGTCCCTCACCGAGGACGAGATCGGTGAGTATTCGGGCGCTGTGAAGGAGATCCGACCGGTCACTATCGCCACCTACCAGGTGCTGACGCTGCGCCGGGGCGGTCTCTACCCGCACCTTGAACTCCTCGACGCGAATGACTGGGGCCTGATCGTCTACGACGAGGTGCACCTATTGCCTGCCCCGATCTTCCGCATGACAGCCGATCTGCAGGCACGACGCCGACTCGGCCTGACCGCGACCCTGGTCAGGGAGGATGGCCGGGAAGGCGAGGTGTTTTCCCTCATCGGCCCCAAGCGCTATGACGCCCCCTGGAAGGACATCGAGGCGCAGGGCTACATCGCGCCGGCCGACTGCGTGGAGGTGCGCGTGGACCTGCCGCGCGATGAACGGGTTGCCTACGCGATGGCCGAGGACGGGGACAAGTACCGCCTTTGCGCCACGTCGGAGACCAAGAGCGGCGTGGTCGAAAAGCTGGTCGCCTCGCACCAGGGCGAGCAGCTGCTGGTGATCGGCCAGTACATCGACCAGCTGGACGAGCTCGGCGAGCGCCTGAATGCCCCAGTGATCAAGGGGGACACGTCAGTGAAGGAACGCCAGCGGCTGTTTGGCGAGTTCCGCAACGGGGAGATCCACACTCTGGTCGTCTCGAAGGTAGCCAACTTCTCCATTGACCTGCCGGAGGCCTCGGTCGCCATCCAGGTGTCCGGGTCCTTTGGATCACGGCAGGAGGAAGCTCAACGGCTGGGCCGCCTGCTACGCCCCAAGGCCGATGGTCGGGCCGCACGGTTCTACACCGTGGTCGCTCGGGACACGATCGACCAGGACTTCGCCGCCAAACGGCAACGGTTCCTGGCCGAGCAAGGCTATGCCTACCGGATCATGGATGCCGCGGACATCCCTCAGGGCTGACATACGGGAAGCTTTCACGCACCATCCAGACAACTCCCAGTGTCTGGGAGGATACTGGGAACTGTGAAAAAGACTGGACCTGAAGCCAAACTCCTCGTAGTGGATGACGAGCCAAATATCCGTGAGCTCCTCTCCACCTCCCTGCGTTTCGCGGGTTTCGACGTCGTAGCTGCCGCCAACGGCCGCGAAGCGCTGGCCGCTGCCGAGACCCATAACCCTGACCTGGCAGTGCTCGATGTCATGTTGCCGGACATGGATGGTTTCACCGTGACCCGCCGGCTCCGTGCCGCCGGACGGCATTTCCCCGTCGTGTTCCTCACCGCCCGGGACGATACCGACGATAAGGTCACCGGGCTGACCGTGGGCGGGGACGACTATGTCACCAAGCCATTCAGCCTCGATGAGGTGGTGGCCCGGATCCGCGCCGTCCTCCGCCGCACCCAGCCCATGGACGACGATGACGCAGTGATCCGGGTGGATGACCTGGAGCTCGACGACGACGCCCACGAGGTGCGCCGAGCGGGCGAGGTCATCGATCTCTCCCCCACCGAGTTCAAGCTGCTGCGCTACCTGATGATGAACCCTAACCGGGTGCTCTCGAAGGCCCAGATCCTTGATCATGTATGGGAGTACGACTTCAACGGGGATGCTTCGATCGTCGAGTCCTACATCTCCTACCTGCGGCGCAAGATCGACAAGAACCCTGACGCGGTGGCCCTGATCCAGACCAAGAGGGGCGTCGGCTATCTCCTGCGTACCTCCGACAAGCGGTAGGTACCTGCCGACGTGATTGATCGGTGGAAAGCCGCATCGCTGCGCACCCAACTGGTGGCCACCATGACTCTGCTCATGGTGGTCACTGTTGCGATTACCGGTATTGTCACGGTCTCAATGTTGCGCGGCAGCCTGATTGAGCAGATGGATCTGGATATCCGGGCCAACGCCGACGCCGTGGCACAAAACATCCTTCCCGACGGCGCCACCGACGGGACCTTGCTGCGGTTCTACGGCGAGCTGAGGGACGTGGACGGCCAGAAGCTCAGGGGAACCCTGTCTGAGGAATCGGCGGACTACCCGGTCATTCCCGCGATTCCCGTCGAGGACGTGTCCGCTCGGGGGCAGGCGGGCTTCACGGTTCCAGGGAGCGCCGCTGGCAGCCCCGGCTGGCGGGTGAAGCTCTACGCACTGAGCAACGGCCAGGGCAGCGTGGCCATTGCTTCGAGCCTGGCCACGGTCAACAAATCGTTGGAGGAGGCCGGGCAGATCATCTTCTTCGTCGGCCTCGGGGCCACCATGGTGGCCAGCGGTATCGCCTTCATTGCTGTGACCCGCCAGTTCAGGCCCCTGGGTCGGGTGGAACGGACTGCTGCGGCGATCGCCGCTGGGGACCTGTCCCGACGCGTCGAGGTGGAACGGCCGGCGACTGAGGTGGGGAGGTTGTCACGTTCGCTCAACGCCATGCTCGCCCACATCGAGACTGCGTTCTCAGCCCGAACCGAATCCGAACGCAAGATGCGCCGTTTCGTCGCTGATGCGTCCCACGAACTACGCACCCCGCTCGTAACGATCAGAGGATTCTCGGAGCTGTATCGGCACGGAGCACTGCAGAACGACGACGATGTGCGGGCCGCGATGGGCCGGATCGAAAGCGAAGCCAAGCGGATGGGCGAGCTGGTTGAGGACCTGCTGACGCTCGCCCGGATTGACGAACAGCGCCCGCTGAAAGCCGAACCACTGGATCTGGTCATTCTGGGAAACGATGCAGCGCTCGACGCCCGCGCGATTGCCCCTGATCGTGAGATCACCGTCATCGGCTTGGACGGCGGTGCAGCACATTCGGCACCAACCGTTGGGGATGAAGCCAGGCTCCGCCAGGTCGTAGCCAACCTCATGACCAATGCTTTGCGGTACACCCCCGATGGCACGCCCATCGAAGTCGCGGTTGGTGTGGCGCCGGTGATCCACGGTCGGATGGACTCGGTTATCGAGGTCAGAGACCACGGCCCGGGTATCTCCGAGGAAGACGCAGCTCGGGTTTTCGAGCGGTTCTACCGTGCGGACTCATCCCGCTACCGCGAAACCGGCGGCACAGGCCTGGGGCTGGCGATTGTTGCTGCCCTGGTGGCCCAGCACGACGGCTCGGTGCGGTTGGAGGAGACCTCCGGCGGCGGCGCCACCCTGTCCATCCGGCTGCCGTATAGCGCCCTCGACTCGAACGACTCCCCCTCCACAGCCCTGTAGGGCACGGGCGTTGCCCACTTTTCAGGCTTCCTCCGCCCGACCCTTGGACGCGCGGCCTAAGGTCGGAGCTAGCCCGCAATGGTCCGGGAGCCGCCGTCACCGAGGAGGAAACACGTGGCACACTTTCAGGTCGACACTGATGCACTCGCCGCAAAGGGCAGCGAGGTGCAGGGTACCATCGGTCGGCTGCAGGCCGAGGTGAATACGATGCAAGCGGGGCTGCTGGACCTGGAGGGGCTGTGGAAGGGGCAGGCTGCCGCCAATTTCCAGCAGGCTGTGGCTCAGTGGCGTGCCACCCAAGCCCGGGTGGAGGAGTCGTTGGCGGAGATCAACCAAGCCCTGACGGTGGCCACCCAGCAGTACGCGGACGCTGAACTGAGTAACGCGCGGATGTTCCTGTACTGACTGGCTGACCCTTCGGCCCACGGTGACCGGCAGGCCAATCCTTGCCGGTTTACGCCGGAAGGACGGCACCCCGTGGGGGATACCGTCCTTCCGATGTGAGCTGGGCGAGGTGGTGACACCTCGCCGGTGGGGACTAGAAGCCGCCCATACCGCCCATGCCGCCCATTTCGTCGCCTCCGCCGCCGCCGGCTGGAGCCTTCTCAGGCTTGTCAGCTACTACGGCTTCGGTGGTGAGGAACAGACCAGCAATGGAGGCCGCGTTCTGCAGTGCAGAGCGGGTCACCTTTACGGGGTCGTTGACTCCTGCTGCGAGCAGGTCTTCGTAGACGCCAGTTGCTGCGTTCAGGCCGTGGCCTGCAGGCAATCCGCGGACCTTGTCGACAACGACGCCTGGCTCAAGGCCGGCGTTGAAGGCGATCTGCTTCAGCGGAGCGTCGATGGCAACGCGGACGATGTTCGCGCCGGTTGCCTCGTCGCCTTCGAGCTGCAGCGATGCGAAGGCCTTGGCACCAGCCTGGATGAGAGCAACGCCGCCACCGGCGACGATTCCCTCTTCAACTGCTGCCTTCGCGTTGCGGACAGCGTCCTCAATGCGGTGCTTGCGCTCCTTGAGCTCAACCTCGGTTGCGGCTCCGGCCTTGATGACTGCAACGCCGCCGGCCAGCTTGGCCAGGCGCTCCTGCAGCTTCTCGCGGTCGTAGTCGGAGTCGGAGTTCTCGATCTCGGCGCGGATCTGGCTGACGCGTCCGGCGATCTCCTCGGCGTTGCCTGCACCCTCGACGATGGTGGTCTCGTCCTTGGTGACAACAACCTTGCGTGCGCTGCCCAGGAGGTCAAGGGTAGCGTTCTCCAGCTTGAGGCCAACTTCTTCGGCGATAACCTGGCCACCGGTGAGGATGGCGATGTCGGCCAGCTGTGCCTTGCGGCGGTCGCCAAAGCCTGGCGCCTTGACGGCTACCGACTTGAACGTGCCACGGATCTTGTTGACTACCAGGGTGGCCAACGCTTCGCCTTCGATGTCTTCGGCGATGATCAGCAGTGGCTTGCCTGACTGCATGACCTTTTCGAGAACCGCTACGAGGTCCTTGACGTTGGAGATCTTGGAGTTGACGATCAGGATGTACGGGTCTTCAAGAACCGTTTCCTGGCGCTCAGCGTCGGTGACGAAGTAGCCGGAGATGTAGCCCTTGTCGAAGCGCATGCCCTCGGTGAGCTCAAGCTCAAGGCCGAAGGTATTGGATTCTTCAACGGTAATGACGCCTTCTTTACCGACCTTGTCCAGCGCTTCAGCGATCAGGTCGCCGATCTGCTGGTCACCGGCTGAGATGGACGCGGTTGCGGCGATCTCTTCCTTGGTCTCGATTTCCTTGGCGGAGGCGAGCAGCTCGCGAGTGACGGCTTCAACTGCCTTCTCGATGCCGCGCTTCAGGCTCAGCGGATCGGCGCCAGCAGCAACGTTCCGCAGGCCTTCCTTGACCAGTGCCTGGGCGAGAACGGTGGCGGTGGTGGTACCGTCGCCGGCGACGTCGTCAGTCTTCTTGGCGACTTCCTTAACCAGCTCTGCGCCGATCTTTTCGAACGGGTCGTCCAGTTCGATCTCCTTGGCGATGGATACACCATCGTTGGTGATCGTGGGGGCGCCCCACTTCTTTTCCAGGACGACGTTGCGGCCACGTGGGCCCAGCGTTACCTTGACGGCGTCGGCGAGGATGTTCAGTCCGCGCTCAAGGCCGCGGCGTGCCTCTTCATCAAAAGAAATGATCTTGGCCATAGTGGCTTAGGTCCTTTCGGGGACAGTACTGCTTATCAGCAAACTTATGCCCACCGGCTGCGGTGCCCGCGACGGACGGGTATCAGCAGGACGATCTCTTTACGTCCCGCCACGACCCTCACCACAGTGGTGTGCGTGTCACATCCAACCCCGCCGACAATTAGCAGTCAGCGGCTTAGAGTGCTAACTCAATAATTAGCACTCTGGCTGTCTGAGTGCAAGTGAAGACCCTCCCACTGGGCGCGGGTGACGCCGTACACCACCGAGTCGTAAATGGCGCCGCGGACTACTCGCGCGTCACGGAACCGCGCCTCCTCGGTCCACCCCAGTTTCAGTCCCACACCACACATCGCGAGGTTGCCGGACCAGGTGGAGAAGTCGAGGCGACGAAAGGTTGTGAGGCTAAAAAGATAGTCGGCCCACAATGCCAAGGCCTCGGTGCCGATGCCACGGCCCCTCACCGCCGGGTCAAAGACGGTGATTCCTGCCCGGGGCCATGCGGTTGCCTCGGACTCCCAGTGCCAGGAAACAGTCCCGATCAGGTGGTTGGTTGACGCGTCGGCGATCACCAGCCGCCGTCGCACCCCGGGCCACTCGCCGGAGTCCAGCTGCTCCTTGATGCGCCCCACGGCGGCGTCCGCCTCCTGCTCAGTGTGCGGCGGAAAATAGGGCCCGTCCCATAGATTCCACTCGTGGTGGGGTTTGAGCCATTCGCGATAAGCGGAAAGATCCTCGGGAAGCCAGTCCCGGAGCCGGAGTTGCCGGCCCTCGATCAGCACCTGTGGCATCTGCGTAATGGCTACTGGAAGCCGGGGCCGACAACCACTGTGATGTTCGGGGACACCTCGGTGGTTTCCACCAGGGTCGGGATACCAAGGATGCCTGCCACTTCCTGTGCCGCCGCAAGCTGGGAGGGGTTGTTGTAGAAGATCACCGAGGTCTGCGGCGGCGCGCCGCCCCAGTCGGCGATCTGCCCCACAGCCCAGCCCCCGGCTGTGACCCGCCCTGCCGCTGAGCTGGCCAACCCGCCGATACCCGTCGAGTTGTAGACATTGACTGCCTGGGTTCGATCGATTACTGCCGGTTCCTCGCTCGGAGTCGGCTCAGCCTCGGTGGGCTCGGCAGTGGGAGCGTCGGTCGGATCGTCCGTCGGGGCTTCGGTTGCTGAGTCGGACGGGGTCGGCTCTGGCTCGGAGGCGTCGCCGTCGGCCCCTGCAGAAGGTGACCCGTCCGCCGTGGCGGTCTCGGAGGAGGGTGCCGTGGTGGTCTGGGTGGCGGCTGAATCGGTCTGGCCAATGCCCAGGCGGGGAAGGATGAAGTAGGCGGCCAGCCCGACGGCGAGCGCGAGTACCCCAACCAGGATTTTCAGCGCCAGTCCGCTGGAGCGCGGGGGAACCAGCCTTTCCCGGTGAACGCCCTGCCGCGATGCGGATTCAGGGATCTTGTCGAACTCGTCCCGGGGGTACTGGCTCATAGTTATGCGTCATCCTTGGGTTTTGGCGCTGCGAAAGGTTCGCCGGGAGCGTTCAGATGTCGGCGCCGAGGCGGCGGGCCGAGCGCGCACGCTGACGAGATGTACGTAGTCTACGCAGTCGCTTGACCAGCATGGGGTCGTGAGCCAGTGCTGCCTCGGTGTCGATCATGGCGTTGAGGATTTGGTAGTAGTGAGTAGCTGACAGGTCGAACAGCTCGCGGATGGCTTGTTCCTTGGCCCCTGAGTACTTCCACCACTGGCGTTCGAGGGCCAGCATCTGCTGCTCGCGGTCACCCAAACCGGATGCCTGACGGCGATCCTCCGGATCCGGGTGCATCACGCTGTCAGCGCTCGCCGCTTCGGTCACTGCCCATCGCCCCTTAGTTGAAGGCAGCTCAGTGGAACGCTGCCGGTGACCTTCATGGTAATTGGGAATAACACGGTTGTCATTTGGCGCGCTGGGGCACAAGGATGGGAGGGTGTCCGAATATCAGAGCGCCCTCTTCCCCGAGCCAGCCCCCTCCCCCTCAGGGTTCTCGGGTGCGGGCAGCCCGAAGTTCCCGTTCGCCGCGCCCGTTCCGGTGGCCGACGTCGTCCACCCATCGTGGGCTGCTGCGCTGGCACCGATCGAGCCGCAGCTGCATCTGCTCGCCGAGCGGCTGCGTGCCGAGGTCGACGGCGGCCACGAAATCCTGCCGCCAGCGCAGCACGTCCTCCGGGCGTTCAGTTACCCGTTGGACCAGGTCAAGGTGCTGGTGCTGGGTCAGGACCCATACCCGACGCCGGGGCATGCCGTCGGGCTGTCCTTCTCGGTAGCGGAAAGCACCCGGCCGATTCCACGGAGCCTCGCCAACATCTACCGGGAACTCGCTACCGACACCGGCACGTCGGTTCCCGCGCACGGTGACCTGTCTGCGTGGGCCGAACAGGGGGTGCTGCTGCTGAACCGGGTACTGACGGTTCGGGCCGGTGACGCGGCGTCCCACCGCAGACTGGGCTGGGATGTGGTAACCAGTGCAGCGGTGGAAGCCCTGGTGGCCAGAGACCTCCCCCTGGTTGCGGTGCTGTGGGGCAGGGACGCCCAGCAGATCAAGCCGCTGCTCGGCAGCACTCCGGTGATCGAGTCGGCTCACCCGAGCCCGCTGTCGGCGTCGCGGGGGTTCTTCGGCAGCCGCCCGTTCACCCGGGCCAACACGCTCCTGGCAGAGCAGGGCGCCGCACCGGTGGACTGGCAGCTGCGCTGACCTACCGGCGCCGGTTCCGGCGTTCGTTACTGCTGACTCCCTTGGTCAGCGGACGGGCCAGGTTGTCACCCAGCACGACGCCGCCAGCGATGGCAAGAATAATCGTCAACGCATTGAACAGACTGTTGGTGCCAGATCCAATCAGCTCGGTTTCGATGGTCAGGCCGTACATCGACCTGAACACCATCAGGCCCGGGTAGAGGAACATAACTGCCGGTACTGCCACGACCAGCTGGGGTGCACCCATCCGCAACGCCACCATTCGCGCGAGCATCCCGATCAGCACGGCGGCGAGTGCGGGGGCAAGTCGGTAGCCAACACCCAGGGTGACCACCAGCGAGTACAGCAGGAAACCGGTGACCCCGATCAGCGCTGTGGGCAGCAGAAGCTTCATATCGGTCTGCTCTGCGACACCGATCATGGCGACGGCAATCAGGACCAGCGCCGCCGCCACCGGCAGCGGATACATTGATCCCTCAGTCGTCAACGTCAGCTCGGGCACCCCCACCAGTGCGCCAGCGACCAACGCAACGGCGATCCCGGAGATGATCGCGGCAAACACCAGGAACGCTGATAGATACCTGCCCGCCGCGGTGACCGGGAATCCGTTGATCGCGTCCTGAGTTGCGGAGACGAGCCGGCCAGTCGGCAGCAATAGCAGGATCCCGCCGACCACGACGAACGACGGCGCAATGCCTAGATCGAGCCACCAGAAGAGCATCGCAATGATCGTGACCATACCCGAGGCGGTAGCTACCGCGAAGAACTCAGGAACCCGCCACTTCCCCAGCTGCCGCAAAAGGAGATCCACGCCGATGCAGCTGGCAAAGCTGATCAGCGACTCCAGCGGTCCGCCACCGATGAAACTCACGATGGCAGCCCCGAAGACGCCGAACGCAGCCGTCACCATCCAGCGGGGAAAGGGTTTTGGCTTGTGGGTGATCTCGTCGAGCCGAGCCGCAGCTTCGATCCGCGAGGTTCCGCCGTTGACGACGTCGGTCACCAACTGGTGCACCTTCAGCAGACCGGCGTAGTTATTGGTCCAGGAACGTACCACCCGCAGCACGGTGACGGGGGTCTGGTCCTTGGCCGAATAGTTCAGGATGACCGATTGGTTGGTGATGTCCACTTCAATGTTGTCCAACCCAAAGGCAGCGGTCACCGCGATAATGCTGGTTTCGACCTCAAGGGCGCCGGCACCGTACCGGAACATTGTTTCGGCGAGGCTCAGCGCGAAATCGAGGGTTCGCCGTGCGTTGATGTCCGGTCCGGAAACCTGGATGGTGGGATTGGCGTAGGGGCTGCCAGCCAGCCGCTCAACGATGCTCATCGCCTGGGTGGGAGGTGTCTCACCCTGAACCAGTCGGCGGAGCACCTTCCTGGCCGCGGCATTCGAGCGGTCGGGGCGCACCGAACGAGGTGTGGTCGGCAGCGCATCGGTAGGCGTCGAGTAGGTCCTGCGATCCGGCTTGTTATTCGCCGGACGCGGACGGGATTTGGGCTTGGCCCCGGAGGATCTGCCCGGCTTGCCGGCCGCGCCTGAGCGACCACCGGATCCCGGCCCGCCAGGGGTGCCGGGTAGCGAATGAACCGGACGCGCTGCGGGCTGGGCCACGCTGGCCGGGGTCCCCGCGGTGGGCACGATCGGCAGCTGTTCGGCAACCGGCGCGGGGTTGGTGTTGGGGTTGCGGCCGTCGTCGGCCTCGGTCTTCTCACCCATGGGACTCACCCCTTCATCCGGTGTACCCGCTGGGAGCGGGAGTTTTTTTTAGTAGAACGGTTGGTGGTGTCGGCGCCAGTAGATTTGTCGAGCGACCTTCTCGCCGATCGCGTTCCAGAGCCGATACTTCCACGCGCTGAGCGGTAGGTCATAACAGCCGACAAAGTCCGTCACAGTCTTGGTGAAGCTGGTCTTGAACAGACCCAACCCGTGGTGCTGATGCGTGGGGTCCTTGAGCCGGTCGCTGGGCGGAGTACCGCAGAAATCGTATTCCACTATCCCGAACTCTTCTTTGAGGTCGGTGATCGCCTGCCACTGCACCAAATGGGAGTCACCATACTGGGATCGTTTGGGCTTGGATCCACCGTCCTTGTAGGTGCCCTTGAGCCCATAGTTGATGACGAACGCGCCAACTGCAGGTTCGCCGTCCTCGTAGACGAAATACAGGCGGCCCTGGCCAGCATCGGCGAAGTTCTGCCAAAACCGGCTGTAGTACTCGTACGAGCGGAGCCTGGCGGCCGACCGATCCTCGATGTGGGCCATCAGCTGGTACATCTGGCGAAAGTTTTCGTCGGTGGGTTCCATCCGGCGCACTTCGACGCCCTCGCGGATGGCACGCCGGACAGCGTTGCGGCCGCGCGAATGAAGGTTGCGCAGCAGCTGGTTCGGTTCGGGGGACGTGTCCAGGATCGCAGTGTGGTCGTTGGGCTGCAGATCGAAGGTTTTGATCAGGCCCGCGTTGTGAAACAGCCGGTCGACGTCGTCGTCGGCCGGGATGTCAGGCTCCACTTTTACCGCGAATACGTTGTGACGACCGGTACGGATCAGGTCCCGGCAAGCGTCGAGAACCGCTGGCACATGGGCGGGATCAGCAACGTCAGGACCCTTGATGAGGTACCACAGGGCACCCAACAGGGGCAGCCGCTTTTCGATCACCAGGTTGTAGGTAATGTACTCGGAGCTCTCAAAGACCAGGAACCGGGGAGTCCAGCCGTGCTGGGACTTCACCGCGGCGAAAGATGCCGACTGGAGCATATTTCCCCCGCTAGGGTTCGACGTCACCAACGCGTCCCAGTTGTCCCGCTCCTCGGCCGTGGCTAGACGCGCGGTGAACTTAACCAAAATCCCTCAATCAGTGGTGGTGAGACAAAGACAATTCAGTGTAACGGTTGGCCCCGTTTGCCCCGGCCAGCTTCGCTACTGTCTGGCCGCCGTGCCGCAAATCGTCACCTTAGGCAACGACACCGCTGTGTGGTCCACCTCATTGGCCGGATGATGCCCTAGCATCCAACATATGGACTATCGATACCTCGGAAACAGTGGATTCAAGATCTCGGAAATTACCTACGGCAACTGGTTGACCCACGGCTCGCAGGTGGAGAACGACGTCGCCACCCAGTGTGTGCGCGCGGCTCTGGATGTCGGCATCACCAGTTTTGACACGGCAGACGTGTACGCCAACACCGCCGCCGAAACGGTGCTGGGCAAAGCGCTGAAGGGCGAGCGGCGTCAGTCGCTGGAAATCTTCACGAAGGTGTGGGGGGCCACCGGGCCAAAGGGGCCGAACGACGTCGGGCTTTCCCGTAAACACATCATGGAGTCGATCAACGGTTCGCTGGAGCGGCTGCAGACCGACTATGTGGACCTCTACCAGGCGCACCGCTACGACCACGAGACGCCGCTGGAAGAGACGATGCAGGCGTTCGCGGACATCGTCCGCCAGGGCAAGGCCCTGTACATCGGTGTCAGCGAATGGGACGCGCGCCAAATCCGTGCCGGGCATGCGCTGGCCAAGGAACTCGGCTTCCAGCTGATCTCCAACCAGCCGCAGTACTCGATGCTGTGGCGGGTCATTGAGGAGGAAGTGGTTCCGGTGTCCGAGGAGTTGGGGTTGTCCCAGATTGTCTGGTCTCCGGTGGCGCAGGGCGTGTTGACCGGCAAATACCGGCCAGGCGGCACACCCGAGGAAGGATCGCGGGCCGCTGATGACAAGGGCGGCTCGAACATGATCAAGCGGTGGATGTCTGACGAGATCCTCACCGGAGTGCAGAAGCTCCAGCCGATCGCCGATGAGGTTGGGCTCACCATGGCGCAGCTGGCCATCTCCTGGGTGCTGCAAAACAAGAACGTTGCTGCAGCAATCATCGGCGCGTCGAAGCCTGATCAGGTCAAGTCAAACGTTGTGGCGTCGGGTGTGACCCTTGATGCCGCTGTCATGGCCAAGATTGACGATGCGGTTGGATCAATGGCTGAGACCGATCCGGCGAAGACTGTTTCGCCTGAGCAGCGTCCCGTATGAGGCTCGCGGTCACCGGTGCCACCGGCAAATTGGGCCGAACGGTCACCTCGGTTCTGAGAGCCGCAGGGCATCAGGTTGTCGGCATGGACGTGCAGGGGGAACGTGGTCCCGGTTTCGTGAAGATCGACCTGACCAACTACGGACACGTCGTTGATGCCTTCATGGGAGTCGACGATCGGCATACCGGCTTCGACGCCGTCGTTCATCTGGCGGCCATTCCCGCTCCCGGCATCTATGCGGATGCTGCGACCTTCCACAACAACATGCCGTCCACCTACAACGTGTTCCAGGCCTGTCGCCGCGCTGGAATCAAGAAGATTGTGTATGCGTCCAGTGAGACGGTGCTGGGGCTACCCTTCGACGAGGACCCGCCCTACATCCCCGTCGATGAGAAGTACACCGCCCGGCCGGAGAGCACCTATTCGCTGGTCAAACACCTCGAAGAGCAGATGGCGATCCAGCTGACACGGTGGGATCCCGAATTGAGCATTACCGCGCTGCGGTTCTCGAACGTCATGGACCCCGAAGACTATGTGGAGTTCCCTTCTTTCGATGCCGATGCGATGGCTCGAAAGTGGAATCTCTGGGGGTACATTGACGGTCGCGACGGAGCGCAGGCCGTGCAGCGGGCGCTGGAGAATGCCGGGCCGGGCTTCGACAGGTTCATCATCGCCGCAGCTGACACGGTGATGAGCCGCTCCAGCGCATCGCTCGCTGCCGAGGTGTTCCCGGGCGTCGAGGTGGTCAAGGATGTGGGCGAGCACGAGACGCTGCTGTCCATCGATCATGCCCGCGACGTGCTCGGCTTCGATCCGCAGCACAGCTGGCGGGATCACATCAGCTAGCTGTCGAAGAAGCCGCCCGACGACGCCGGGCGGCTTCTTCGAGGATTCAGCGGTTCGGGACCTGAAAGGCGCCCGTCGGACCCGCATAGTCCAGGCTCCGATGCCTTCGGCCGATCACGAGGGCCGCTTGTGTGGGGGCGCGAAAAATCTTTGAGAAAGTTTTTTTCGGGACCTCGTTTTTCCCCTCATACTGTCGGTGCTCGATGATGGAATGGAGGTATGAAAAGCAGGAAAGCTTCTGCTACCGGAGCGGGATTCCCACCCGAATCCGGCCCGTGTTCCGCCACGGATTCCGGGCCCGCGACCAGCGGGCCCGCGAACACCTCCGCCGGGTCGCCTGCCGGGTCTCCCTCCGGGTCTTCCACGGGGACTTCTGCGGGGAATTCTGCGGGGTATGGTCCGGAGGGACCGCTGGGCGCGGACGCGGTGTGGACAGCACCCACTGTTGAATCCCCGGAGCCGGATTCGGAGTCTGAGCCGGGGGTTGAGGGGTCGCCCGTTGCGGATGATGAGGCCTCGGATTTTTGGGGATTGGTCTCTGTGCCCGGCGAACGGGTGCGGTCCAGTGAGGAACCTCCCGCCTTGACCGGCCAGCTCGGGTTGGCTGCTCCGGCGGGCCTTGACTCGTCCCAGGTCTTGGATGCGTTGAATGATGTCGCCGAGGCGCGGTCGTGGCTTGATGCCCAGGAAGCGAAACTGGTCACCCGGATCCTGGACCTGCAGACCGAGCAACCCCGGTGCGACCGCGGGGCGTTCGGGTTCGAGAAAACCTTGGCTGCGGCCGAGATCGGCGCCGCGTTGCACCTGCCGGAGCGGACCGCCGGGTTCCTGATCGAACACAGCACCCTGCTGACCCGCCACCACCCGGGCACGTTGAACGCGTTGGAGGAGGGCAGACTCTCACGCCGTCATGCCTGGGCGGTTGTCGAAGAAGCCTCTGACATGCTCGACACCGGCCCTGCCCTGGCCGCCGCCTATGAGGCCCGGCTGATCGCGCTGGCCGGTCAGACCACTGTGGCGAAGTTCTGCCGCCAGGCCCAACGGTTACGCGAAAAGCTGCATCCCGAACCCATCAGCAGCCGGCACCGGAAAGCTCTGCGGGAACGCGAGGTGGTCCTGAACCCCGCCCACGATGGGATGGCCTGGCTCGCAGCCTATCTGCCGACCGATCAGGCGGCCGGGATTTTCCACCGGGTCGATACCGCGGCCCGGGCGTTGCAGGGCCCCGACGAGGCCAGGACCCTCACCCAACTCCGGGCCGACGTTCTGGTGGATGTCCTCACCAGCGCCGGACCCACCGGATACCTGAGTTGCCCGGTCAGTGGGATCAGCGAGACCGAATCCTCCGGGCCCGCAGATTCCGGGCCCCGTAACGATCATGAACCCGGCAGCGGCGGTAACAGCCATAACGGCTGGAACGGTTCGACCGGGTGCAGCGGGTCGGGTCGGTCGGGGGATGCCAGCACATATTGGGGTGTGCAGGCGAAGGTCTTCGTCACCGTCCCGGTGATGACTCTCCTCGGCGGGGATGTGCCGGGTGAGTTGGAAGGCTACGGTCCGATTGATCCCGAGACCGCCCGGAAGCTCGCCGGGCACGCACCCTCGTTCACCAGGATTCTCACCCACCCCTTCACCGGGGCCAGACTCGGAGCCGATGCGAGAACGTATCGGGTCCCGCAGGACCTGAAGGATGCGGTCCGGGTCAGGGACGGGACCTGCCGACATCCGGGATGTAACCGGTTGGCGGTCTTC
>NZ_BAAAIJ010000063.1:88572-118527 GCF_039526005.1 Arthrobacter flavus
AGACCACACCATCCCCTGGTCACAAGGCGGAAAGACAACGTATTCAAACCTGGCGTCCCTGTGTAAACGCCACCACATGTTCAAAACCGACGCCTACTGGCATTACCGGCAACCCGACCCCGGGACCATCATCGCGATCTCGCCTGCCGGTGAAACCTACCTCACCCGACCCGACCCACCACCAGCACCACCACCCGACATACCCCCGCCCTTCTAGAAGCACCGCCTACAGCCAGCACCACCCTCTGAGCCCAGGCAGTCCGCAGCGCCCTACCGCAGCGCGGAAGCCGACACTCCCACGTGGCTACGGGAGCGCACCCTGATGATGACTGTTGCAAGCAGGACGGTTGCCGCAACGACAGCAGCGGCGATCGACGTCGTCGCCGATTCCATGTCACCGCTAGTGCGCCCAACCGCGATCCAGGTAAGCCCCCAACTAATTGCCGCCGCGACCGCGAGACGGCCATTGCCTTTGAGTGCCAGCCCAACGCCAACCACTGCAACAACAGCAAGGACACCAACAGCCCAAACCTCTTCGTTCAGGCCAAACCCAGCGAAGCCTGCGGCGGACAGCGCTGCAGCGATGTTTGCGCACACCGCCACGCAGACCCAGCCCAGATAGAGGCCCAGCGTGCCATCGACAATCACTGCCTCAAGCCACGATGATGCTGGCCGGCCGCTGTAGCGCAGAAATACAATGGTCAGGACTGTTAGCAGCACCAGAATCACCAGCACACTCGCATTGAGCCACCCGGCCTGGATGCTCAAAATCCAGACCGCGTTCAACACCATTGACGCTGCCACCACCCAGCCGAGCGAACGTTGCCGCTGCGCGGATCGTTGGGACGGCAACCATTGCCAGACGGTGTAGGCCACCAAACCCGCGTACACCACTGACCAGATGGAAAACGCGGCACTCGCCGGGGCCAGAAGAGTGGCATCCGTCCCCAGCGCCCCACCAGCGGCCTCTGCGATGGGGATTCCGCCGAAGACTCCGACACCGATCATCGATCCGACCAGACAAAAGATCATGCTGGCAGTGACTGCTATCTGGCGATACAGATCAGCGCTGGTCTTTTCCTTGCTTGATGTGTGAGGTCTCATACCTCTATTCAACCGGTCTGACCGCCATAAAACTATCTCATCCACCAAGAGGTCAGTAGGCTGGGTAGTTCACGTGTTGACTCGAAAGGTGCATTTCATGACTGAATCAAACCTCCCCGAAGAAGAACTGAGTATCACCGACGCAATCGATACCGCGGAGGCTGAAGAGTTGGATCCGGTGGCTGCAGGCCAGCCTGACACCTACCCGGGCGCCGCAGAGGACAACCCTGACCAGTGGCGCAACGACCCGCTGCTCCAGGACGAGCCGGCTGCGGCGGTGGCGGAGGAAGGCACCCTTGCTGAGCAGGTGCTGCGCGACGGATCTGAGGGCGACGACTCCGTGCCGACGCTGGGCGAAGCCGCCGCGGACGTTGACTTCGGCGATCCCGCTGACGATTCAGAGATCGATGGCAGCGACGACAGCGCCAACCTTGGCGGTTCGCCCCTCAGCCACGCCGACGAGGATCTACCGGGGCACTAGGGTCGCCTCCGGGGCTAACGCAGCGCCGTCGGCTGGCCCTAGGGGTGGCCTGTCGGCGGCGCAGTGGGAAGTGCTGTGGGAAGTTAGCCTTCACATTCCCGGCAGAACAGAAGGTCGCCCTTCTGGCGGGCAACCTGGCTGCGGTGGCGGACCAGGAAACAGGAGGAGCAGGTGAACTCATCGTCCTGCGGAGGAATCACCTGGATCAGGAGTTCCTCACCTGAAAGATCCGCACCGGGAAGGTCAATTCCTTCGGCAGTGTCGGCGTCCTCGACGTCAACCGAGGCCGACTGGGATTTGCTGCCACGGTTAGCCTGAAGGGCTTCGAGGGACTCGGCTTCCTTGTCCTCGTCGTTGTTGCGTGGTGCGTCGTAATCCGTTGCCATTCCGGTGCCGTTCTATTGAAAATTGCTGAAGCTGTGTGGGTGATGCAGCCACCGAGTATAACCATGAAATCCTGACCGCTGTGCAGGAGATATTCTCGCACGATTACGCACGATTCGGCCCTCTTTGAGCAGCTCAAAACGGCCTTCGGGGTGACAGCTAGGTAAGCGATATCCGGGGGTCGACTATTCCCGCGTACACCGGCTCCGGAATAGGCGGGAGGTGGACGGGGTTGCCGCTTACAGAAACTGTTTTCGACGGAAAGTGCTACTCGTGACTCTCTTCACCCCACTCACCATTGGTGCCATGGAACTGCCCAACCGTATCGTCATGGCCCCTCTCACCCGGGTCCGCTCGAGTAAGGAGGGCGTTCCTGGCCCTCTCGTCGTGGAGCACTACCGGCAGCGCGCATCACTGGGCCTGATTGTCACCGAAGGCACCTACCCGAGTGAGGCCGGCCGGGGCTTCCCAGGCCAGCCAGGTCTAGTGACCGAGGAACAGCTGGCCGGCTGGCGCAACGTCACAACAGCCGTGCACGACGCCGGTGGGCGGGTCTTCGCCCAGGTCATGCATGCCGGACGGGTCACGCACGAGGCGACCACTGGCGGGCACACGGTCGTAGCTCCGAGCGCTGTGGCAATCAATGGCGAAACCCGAACCTATGATGGCAAGTTGCCGTATCCAGTCCCCCATGCTTTGACCACCGACGAGCTTCCCGGCGTTATCCAGGAGTTTGTCCAGGCATCCCGGAACGCCATTGACGCCGGAATGGATGGCGTTGAACTCCATGGAGCCAACGGCTATCTCCTGCACCAGTTCATGTTCCCGGAGACCAACCGGCGCGACGACGGTTACGGCGGCTCCCCGGCCAACCGTGCCCGCTTCATGGCCGAGGTAGTCCAGGCGGTAGTCGCAGCGGTCGGCGCCGAGCGCGTTGGCCTGCGGATCTCACCGAGCACCAGCGGCCGGGACGTGCTACCCGCAGATTCCGACGACATCCTCGCCACCTATGGCGCGATGGTCGACGCTATCGCGCCCCTCAACCTCGCTTACCTGAGCGTCCTCCACGAAGACCCAGCCGGTTCGCTGGTCCAGGAACTCCGTTCGCGCTTCGGTGGGCCCTTCCTGGTGAACAGCGGCTTCGGTGTCATCACCGACCGTGACGAAGCCGAGTACATCCTCGCGTCAGAGCTCGGAGACGCCGTCGTCGTCGGCCGCCAGGCGATCGCGAACCCGGATCTGGCACGCCGTTGGCAGGAAGGTCTGCCGCTGAATGAGCCCGACCCGGCGACCTACTATTCACACGGCGCCGAAGGGTACACCGATTACCCGTTTTACGAGGATGCACTGGCCTAAGCCAAACCTTAGTACCGAAAGTCAAAAGTAGGGTACTCCAACCCGTTGCGTATCCGGGTGCGGTGCGCCACTCTGAGTGGGTACATAAGAACTTCCCCGCACAGGGGTGAGTGGGTGGGGGCCAATTCGCATCCGCCGCGACGGGACTTTACATGCCGGTCAGCTTGCTCCGCGGGGATCTGGCTGGAGACGCTTGTGACAACTGTCCGACCACTGACCGCCCCGAACAGCTCGGGACTGCGCAAATCTGCGACACGAGGTTCTCTCGCTGTCTGCATAGTCGTGGCAGCGGTCTGCGGGTCCGGGTATCAAGGCAGTCTTACCGGCCTCACTGACACGGCTGGGCAGCTCGCCGCCTCAGCGCCACACTCTGCCGCATTGTCAGCCGCGCCCACCGGCTGGGTGGGCCGCGAACTGCTAGCCGCCCCAACTCCCGGGATGCAAGATTTCCTGGTTCCCGGTCAGCCCACGAGAGATATGGCGTCTGAGGGGAGCGCGCCGGTTGACAATGAAGTCCAGGTCACCAGCGTTCCTTCCGAGGCCCCGTCACGCCCCGGGCCAGGCACACTCATGTCGCCGCTGGGGACGCTGAGCCCCAGTTCCCCCTTCGGCGAGCGCATCAACCCGCTCACCGGCGAGGCGGGCGAGTTCCACTACGGGCTGGATTTCGCCGCGCCCTGCGGCACGTCGGTTCATGCGGCGGATACCGGAACGGTTCGGGCCGTCGGGTGGCACCCCTGGGGTGGCGGGAATCGAGTGGAGATCGATCACGGCAACGGGCTGATCACCACGTACAACCATCTTGAGGGGATTTCGGTGGAAGCTGGGGACCTCGTCGAGGTTGGCCAGGTGGTGGCGGCTGTCGGCTCCACCGGATCCTCAACGGGTTGCCATCTACACTTCGAAACCATTCGCGATGGGTCCCACGTTGATCCTCGAGAATGGACGCTCACACCGCTGAACCCCGCAGCCCATGTGGGGACGCCGGATATGACCTCCTACGCGCCGGGTGGGGCTGCATCAAGCACTGCCGTGCCATGGGTGATTGCCCTGCCTCACGAGGTGCCTCCCCGCACAGGGGACAGTTCCGTCGGAGGGACTCATGGACCTGCACTTGTGGCCGCGTCAGCAGTTCCGACCCCAACTGTCGAGTCAACGCAGCCACGATCGTCCAACACCGCAGCTCCAAGCCCTACACCGACCCGTCCGCCCATTGCCAAACCATCCGACCCCAGATCGCCACAACCGGATCACTCCCGGCCGGGGCCCTCGAGCCCGAGTCCGTCCGCAGCGCCGACGAAACAAAGCGACCCTGTACCGTCGCCCAGTTCGCCGGAACCCGATCCAGAAAGTGACACGACCCCCTCGCCAGCTCCCGGGCCCGAGCCGACGCCCAAACCTGAGCCTTCACCATCCCCGTCACCTGTTCCGACGCCTGAGCCTTCAACCGACCCTGCCCCCGCCCCTGACCCTGATCCGGCTGTGATCTGCGATCCAGAGGCAGATCCGGCTACAGGTGGTGAATCCGGGGAGGGCCCGACACCGGAACACGGCTCCGGACCGGGTGCCTCACCCGTGCCACTACCGATTCCCGAACCGGTGATCAACGACGAACAGGTTACCTCCGGCGCCTCGGCCGATCCCGCGGATGGCATTACGGGGGACGAAGCCGACGACAGTGCAGTGGACGGCGACCCGGCTGATCCGGCTCCCCCCTGCGGCGAGCCAGAGGAGCCAGGCGATCAAGAGAAGCCAGGCGCCAACTCTGACGGCGAAGTGGCCGACAAGGACGACCACCAGGACGCCGTCGTCGCACCGGCACGGCAGGCAACCGCGGCAAAGCCCTAGATCGCCGGCAGGTGTTGGTGATGTCTCAGTTGCGGATCTGGCACTTATTACCTGCATCACGGAAGGCAAAAACGAGTATCCCCTACTCGTGACCCGGCGGGTGGCGGTGCGTAACGTCTAGTCATGGCAAACATGGATCACAGGTGTCAGTGTTGCGGCGAACTGGACGACGAGGTTTTCTGCGAGGACTGCACCAAGGAATTTAGTCAAGACGCTGCCTGACGACCGGGCTGCCCGATCGCTGGGCTGCTGGGCTCAGTAAGAGCTCAATACGTTTCGAGAGTCGCAATGAACTCATCGGCGTAGGCAAGGTTTTCAGCCATCTTGTTGCGCTTGGCGGCAGAGGATTCCAGATAGCCAGCCAGTCGCTCCCGCAGTAATCCATTCTCCCTACTGCCGTCAGCGACAGCTAACCCGTCAACAATTGAGAGAAGATCAGCCATCTCCTCGAGAGTGAACCCCAACGGTTTCATCCGACGGACTACAAGCAGTCGTTCAACGTCCCCATCGGTGAACACGCGGAATCCGCCTTCGGTTCGGGTGGATGCCGGGAGTAGTCCTACTTCGTCGTAGTGCCTAATGGTCCGTAGCGACAGTCCAGTCCGCTCCGCCACCTCACCAATGTGCATTGTGCGTGGCTTTGTCGAGTCCGGTTGCTCACTCATTGCTTGATCCCCTGCACTGCACGCACAACCCTCTCTTAACGTTAGGTTAGAATTGAGACCTAGCGCCCCTGGGTGGGCGAAATCTCTTGTACATTGCCGTCCAGCTTATCGCCCCCAACCGGCCTGCCCCGAGATACCGGGCCTCTGCCCTGGTCCGTTGCAAAGGAACACTCCTATGACCACGCCGACTCTGGCACCCACTCCTGTTGAACGCCAGTCGGTGATGCGCACACTGCGGCATCCGAGCCTCCTCAAAACCGAGGTGTTGGCGGGTTTGGTGGTTGCTCTCGCTCTCATTCCGGAAGCTATTGCATTCTCGATCATTGCGGGAGTGGACCCGCGGCTTGGTCTCTTCGCATCCTTCACCATGGCCGTTTCAATTGCGTTCCTCGGCGGACGCCCCGCGATGATTGCCGCGGCAACCGGGGCAATTGCGCTGGTCATCGCACCGCTGGTCTCCAGCCACGGAGTTGACTACCTCATTGCAGCAGTCATCCTCGCTGGGGTCTTACAGGTAGTACTTGGCCTGATCGGCGTCGCCAAGCTGATGCGCTTCATCCCACGCTCGGTCATGGTGGGCTTCGTCAACGCCTTGGCCATCCTGATCTTTATGTCCCAGGTCCCGGAACTTATCGACGTGCCGTGGCTGGTCTACCCCATGGTCGCCGTCGGGCTGCTGATCGTCTTCGGTCTACCGAGGCTCACTATGGTGGTACCGGCACCACTGGTCGCCATCGTGGTGCTTACCGTGTTCGCCGTCATTGCCAACACCGCCGTGCCCGACGTCGGCGACAAGGGCGAGCTGCCTGATAGCCTTCCCACCCTGTTTTTCCCCAATGTTCCACTGAACCTCGAGACGCTGCAGATCATTGCACCGTTCGCCTTCGCCATGGCTTTGGTCGGATTGCTCGAATCACTCATGACGGCCAAGCTCGTCGATGACATCACCGACACACGCTCCAACAAGACCCGCGAATCCTGGGGCCAGGGCGCCGCGAATATCATTACCGGCTTCTTCGGCGGAATGGGTGGCTGCGCGATGATCGGTCAGACGATGATCAATGTGAAAGCCTCTGGCGCGAGGACCCGCATCTCCACCTTCATGGCCGGCTTCTTCTTGCTGATCCTGGTGGTGACCCTTGGCGACATTGTCGCGCTCATCCCGATGGCAGCGCTCGTGGCCGTCATGATCTTCGTGTCGGTAGCCACCTTCGATTGGCACAGCATCAATCCGAGCACCCTGAAGCGGATGCCCAAAAGCGAGACGTTGGTGATGGTCAGTACCGTCGTCGTCGTTGTCTGGACTCACAACCTGGCCATCGGTGTGGGCGTCGGGGTGCTGGTGGCGATGATCGCTTTCGCGCGCCGTGTCGCGCACTTCGTCACCGTTGACCGGACGGTCATCGAACTCAACGGCGAGGAGACAGCTACCTACACCGTGGACGGTGAGCTGTTCTTCGCCTCTTCCAACGACCTCTACACGCAGTTCGAGTATGCGACCGACCCGGATCACGTGGTCATCGATATGCACGCCTCACACCTGTGGGACGCATCAACCATTGCCGCACTCGATGCGATCACCGAGAAATACCGCAGCCAGGGGAAGGACGTCCGGGTCATCGGCTTGAACGACGCCTCAGTCCTGATGCGCGAACGGCTAGCGGGCAAGCTCGGCGCGGGACACTAGCTCAACGCCTTCTGGAATGGCCGGCCGCCTCAGGAGCGCGTGGTGGCTTCGACGGGCGATGCCTCAGCGTTGCCGCCAGCCTGCTTTAGCGCGCCGTGCGAGACCAGAACTGGGCAGGCTGCCCGTTCTGCCACCGCGGAACTGACGGATCCCAACAACAGGCCCGTGAATCCCCCATGACCCCGGGAGCCGACGACCACCATGGAGGCATCCGCACTCTCTTTGATAAGGACCTGGGCTGGGTTGCCGCGGACAATCCGTCGTTCAACGATAGGCGGAGTTCCGGCGGGGAAAGCTTCCTCAAGCGCCTGGGCCAGCGCCTTTTTCATCACTTCCTCATAGTCCCAGACCTGAGGGGTGTAAACGCTCAAGGTGACGGGATGATGCCACGCGGCGACCGCCCGAACAACGTCACCCGCGAGAGGCACCAGACTCATGGCCAATTTCAATGCGGCCACGGACGACGGTGATCCGTCCACGCCAACGACTATGACACGCTGCTGTGCACTGAGGGTGTTTTCCATCGTGATCCTAGCTTGGGAGGGACTCTACTTCTTCGATGGTGTCTGATACCCGTGAGCGTAGGTAGGGTCAAAGTACCCCCCTCCTTCATTTGGCCGTCGCCGACGAGCGAGAGTGTTCAGCGCAATCGTTTGACTCTGTGCCAGGAACATGGCGTGGACAGTCCCATCACCGAGCAATCGACCTCGTCGGTTTGATCCCGCCTGTATCGACTCCGCCGTCGTCGCCTACCTTGTCGATCTCACAACCCCTCCGGATGACGCAACTTGTCGACTATGACCCGAGCGTCCTGGATCAGTCCACGAGGAAGACGGTCCTGCTCGTAGACCGCACACTGCCGTCGGCGACCCATGGTCCGAGGTCGGCCCATGGCCTCTGGTCGAGGTCACCGATGGTGTGGCGGCCAGCGTGGACTTCGGCTGCCAGATACTCCATTTCGGAATCAAGCCCGTTTTGGCTACCAAGGAAGAAGGTCGAAATCGACCTGTCGAAGCTTGTCGGGCCGGCGACGAACGCGCCGAACGGGAAGTGCTCGCCGTGACCGGCGGCATGTCCCAGAGCAATGACCGTACCTCCCGGCGCCAGCAAGGAATACGCAGCGACGAGATGCGGTCCGCCCACGACATCCACTGCCGCGAAGACCGGCAACGATACTGTGTCCATCGTCGCGTGCACCTCAGCAGCTCCGAGCTGCATGATTCGTTCGTGGACCGCCTGGTCTCGCGCGATCGCGACGACCTGCGCGCCGGATCTGGCCGCCAGCTGAACGGCTGCCGCTCCCACGGCGCTGTTGGCACCCACCACGAGTAGACGCCGCCCGAGCAGCGACCCAAGCCCTCGAAGCGCCCGAAGAGCGCTGGTGACCGGGACCGGGATCGCACTCATCAGCGCCGGGTCTGCACCGCTCGGAGTAACGGCGACCGTCGCTGTCGGGACACTCCGCAGCTGAGCCCAGCCGCCGTTGCTCCCAAGGAAGATGACGGACTGACCTTCCTCGGGCCCGCTCCCGTTCGGCGCGCGACGGAGCACGGTCCCGGCACCGTCCCAGCCTGGGACTGATCCGGATTCCGCTGTGGCGAGCGCCGCGAGATCTCCCGGGTTTGGAGCGAATGCCTGCACCTGGATGAGAGCTTCATCTTCACGTTGGAGCGGATCGGGCAGTTCGCAAAAGGAAAGTCCTGCGTGGCTTGACTGGTCTGCTGTCCATGCGCGCATTGAGTGTTCTTCTTCCTGAGAGTCGGGTTCGAATGCTGCGCACAGAAGGCCGCGCGCCATCTAGTTCCACAATGCAGCAGGAGTCTTTGTCGTCATCCGGCATTGCCATCCATTCTCGACGGAACGGTGTTGAGGCGACGTGAGTACGCAACATGAAGTGATTGACAACCGGGTTGTTTCGCAGCGCAAGCATCTGCGATAGGTCGCCGGGTTGAACGTCTCGGAGGAGTAGAGCCCCCACTACGGTTGGGGCCAAGGAGATGTAGACACCTTAACATCTCCTTGGCCCCAGCCAGGGGAATTGGTCAGTTCCTATACCAGCGAGTGCTCCGGGCCAGGGCTAGTTAGACTAAAAACCGTCACTCGTTCGATCCGCCTCGATTTCCAGATTCTGGGCCATGAAAAAACCCCTCCTGACAGGCGTATTACCTAGTCAGAAGGGGTTCGTGGAGCCTCCTAGCGGATTCGAACCGCTGACCCCCTGTTTACAAGACAGGGATTCCCGGAACTTCCCGCAGAGATCCCCTTGTGGCCCGCTGACTAGTTGTAACGCACGTGGTAGTGCTCCCAGCTTACCTTCCGTATCCCCGCGTTTCCTGCAATTTCCCCGATAAACGTCGGTATAAACGTCGGACGCTCCTGTCTACAACGGCCCGGGCTCTGGAGGAAGAAGCGCCAAACACTGAAGGGCGTAAGCGCTACCTTGGTCAGCCGCTTTCTGGAGTAATCGACGTGCCTGATCGAAATCGCGACGGTCTGCCGAAATCTGACCTAGTTCAATCAATGCTTCAGTATCCCCTTCACCAGCACTTTGCCTGAGGCGCTCTTCTCCAACCGTTGCACGGTCATGAAAGGACTGCGCCTCAACATGCGCCTCGCTCCTGTCCAAGAGGATTCCGAGCTGTTGCATGGCAAAAACGGAACCAAGGTTAGCGGCCTTCCGCAGAACTGGCAGAGCGTCCTCTTGCTCGAGTTCTTGCGCGATGTATAGCAGCGTTCTGACATCTGTCATGGCTTCGTGTGCAGCGGCAGACCTGAACTGCAAAACAGCCTCCGCACGACGGCCTGTTTGCTGCATCAACAACCCAAGCCAAAAAGTACTCATAACGTACCCGCGCCCGGCGGATCGGACGAACATGCGCTCCGCTTCGGCATAGTGTTGCCCGGCCAAGAGCTTCCTTCCGACAACAAACAGGCCAACGGCGTCACCCCGGTCAGCGGCCATGCGATAGAGCTTCTCGGCGGCAGCTTCTTCACCTCGAGCTTCGAAGACGGTTCCCAGCTCCATCATTGCTGCCGGGTTGCCTGCCCTCGTGGCGTCCTGCAGCAGGCTCAGAGCTTCCTCATCTTTCCCTCTACCAGACAGGAGCTTTGCTAGCTGATACATGCCTGCACCATTACGGCGTTTTTGTACGGCGGCTCTGTAAAGTTTCTCAGCAGCTTCAATATCCCCTGCCTTCTCCAATACAATTCCGTAGTTGGTCATCCCAAAACCACTCCCGGCTTCTGCAGCACGTCGATACCAATCCACGGCTTCCTCCTCCTCCCCCCGGCCCATCAACAAGAAGCCCAAGTTAGCCATGGCGTCCCCGATGCCGCCTTCAGCGGCTTTCTTGAACAACCTCTCAGCTTGAAGAACATTCCCCTCGCGCTCTAGAAGGACAGCTAGACCGGTCATACCTTGAAGGCTTCCTCCTTCAGCAGAACGCTCGTAAAGTGCCTTCGCCTCCGGAATCCGATCACCGCGCTCAAGGGTCGTGGCGAAGTTTGCCATCGCCTCGACGTCCCCCTGCTCGGAAGCGCGTTCGAAAAACCTCGCAGCTAACTGCTCATAGCCAGCGGTGACGGCGTTGAGACCTGCCGTATTGAGGCGTCCAGCGGGAGCATCGGCCGCCGCTGCAGCTTCCCAAAGTAAAGCCGGGATGGGTCGCCCCGACCTTGACACATGGTCTAGCAGATAGTCGAACGGACGAGAAGAACCATCGGCTTGGCGCTTCAGAAGGGCGAAAGCATCCCCCCCTACTACCTGGGCCGTCGCCCAAGTCCACCCGGCAGCAAGCTCGTCGGGGGACGGCTCCAAATTATCGGAGTCTGTGTACTGGGGGACTAGCGCGCAGGCAATCGAGTCCCCAATGGAATCGCCAATTCCTGAACGCTGCCAGTCAGTTGCTGCGAGGACCAGGGCTGCCCCTACCGGATTTGTCGTACGTCCAGTCTCAAGTCTCTGGAGCGCAAGATGCCCTCCTCCAACATAGGCTCCTAGTCCGTATGTGATTACACCTTGGCGGATTCTGGGATCCGGGATCTGCGCTGCAAGTGCGCTGCGCTCTTCGGACTCATTCTTCAGCCGGACAAGGTCGAATAATTGGAGAGTCGCCCACTGCGTGCGCTGTAGCGATTCTCCCAACTGGAAGCTTTCGTAAAAGGTTTCGCGCATAGTTGCGACGATGACGTTCCCGGCCTCCTGCAGGCGTTCAATCCACTTAGACCGCAGATTGCTGGCGTCACTCAAGTACCGTTCGAGGTCATCCAGCCAGACGATTCCGTTGTCAGGGATTTCCCCAGCATTCATCAAGGCGGCAAGTCCATCGGGTGCGTCCGGGATGACCACTAAACGGTCCGGATAAACTAGTTGCAACAGATGCACAGCCATCCGAGTCTTTCCAGCCATGGACGGGCCCAATACCAGAACTGGTCGGGACGAGGTCAAGGCCGCCCTTACCTCGGCTTCGGCTCCCCGACTGAGGTACGGCACCTCGGCTAGGGCCACATGCACGCCCCATTTTTGGAGCTCAACACTCCCGCAACGGAGTCCTTCACTAGAATCCTTGCCCGCGGTGTGTATTGCCCGTTGACGAAGTGCGTGACTTTCGTCCCTAACCCTACGGCTGCTTTTCAAGTGCTGGAATACCACCCCGCCGCCGACGCAAACGATCAGCAAAGGTACATTTATCCACGCGGACCAACCGACCGAATCGAGGAATATCGTTCCGGCAAGAAACGCCGCAATCCCGATTGGAATCCACCACGACAGCTCACCACGCTTTTGGTTTCGCCAGGACGACATATAACCCCCTAAGTCTGCTGCACCGGTGGGTCGTGAAGAACGTCAGCCCGTGAGCAGCATGATGAGTTCATCCTAACCACCGGAATCAGAAGTGTTCAGTCATCTTTTATCGGGCCCCAAAACTCGCCCCAGACGCCTTACGCGCCGACACCCTGTCTGTCAGCATTGGGTGAGGCACCGCCACTTTTCCCACTGACTCCTTAAGGGCGAGATTTGGAAACCGATTCCCTGTGAGCACCGCACTTGCTTCCCCCACCACCAACACCGATGGTGGAGCCATGTCCGATCCCGAAAAACCCAGGGCAGAAAGGCCCCTCCGCCGCTCCTTCACCCCAGGGGAGAAACTCTCGATCCTGGAAACCTACGAGTCCCTCGACGGCCCCGGAGCCAAGGGCGCATTCCTCCGCCGCGAAGGCCTGTTCTCCTCCCAAATCACCACCTGGCGCCGGGCACGCGACGCCGGCGCCCTCACCGGCCTCGCCACCGCCGCCAGACCGGCGAAGAAGAACAGCCCCGAAGCCCAGCTTGAGGCCATGAAGGACCGCGCCGAACGGGCCAAAGCGAAACTCGGAGGGACCGAGGAGGCATTATCGGTGCTGGGAAAATTACACGCTCTCTTGGAGGACATCTCCACGAGGGCGGACAACGAGAAGCCGTGAGCGCCGCCGTGGACGAGGCCTTCACAGCCCTGACCGGGCTGCTGCCCGTGCGGAGAATCTGCGCCCTCACGGGACGGTCTCCCGCCACGCACTACAGGTCCCTGACCCCGAAGGTCCACGGGCCCACACCCCGGCGCCCGGCACCGGTAAACAAGCTCACGGATGAAGAGGCCGCGCAGGTGTTGGACCGGTTGAACAGCGAGGAGTTCGCCGACAAGGCGCCGGCCCAGGTCGGTGCGATCCTGCTGGACCAGGGCACCTACCTGTGCTCGGAATCAAGCATGTACCGCATCCTGCGCGGCCACAGCCAGGTGCGTGAACGCCGACGCCAGGCCACCCACCCGGCGAAGAAAAAACCCGAACTCGTCGCGGTGAAACCCAACGACATCTGGTCCTGGGACATCGCCAAACTCCCCAGCCCCATCCGGGGCGTCTACTACGACCTGATGGTCATCATTGACCTGTTCTCCCGCTACGTCGTCCACTGGCACATCACCACCCGCGAGTCCGGGCTCGGCTCCAAGGACTTCATCGCCAACGCGGTCATGATCCACGGCACCCCGGGCGTGATCCACGCCGACCGGGGGACGTCCATGACGTCCAAACCGGTCGCCGAGCTAATGATCGATCTGGGCATCGACCGCAGCCATTCACGGCCCCGCGTTTCCAACGACAACCCGTATTCCGAGGCGGCGTTCAAGACCACGAAGTACCACCACTCCTACCCGGGGCGGTTTGGCTCCCGCCAGGACGCGGTCGCCTGGGCCAACGAATTCTTCCTTTACTATAATTTCGAACACCGCCATTCCGGGATCGGGCTGCATACCCCCGCGACGGTCTTCGACGGCACCTACGCGGCCATCCAGGGCCGCCGGGCCGCGGTGCTCCAGGACGCCTACACGGCGACCCCGCACCGGTTCGGTCAACCGCCGGCGCCGCCGGCGGGCCCCACGGCCGCGTGGATCAACCAGCCCCAACAAAGCGAGGTCCCCACACACGCCTAACCACTTGGCTGTGTCTCAAACGCCTTGACAGATTCCGACAGCGCCGCATAAGAGTTAACGGGTGGCGGCCGTACCATGGGAGCGTCCAAAATTTCCACATACTACATCAGGTTATTGGATCGGTCGATTGAAGAAATCCTTATGCGAAAGGGAAACGTGATGCTGAAACTTTGTCGGGTACTCTTGCTTCCAGGCTGCTGATAGCGATAGTTAAGTATGGACGTTAATAACCCCAGCACAATCCCATACTTCGATCATGACGAGGCCGCAGAATTTGTGCTTGAACACGGTGGTGCCAGAGCAATCTATTCATCATTCGCCCCAGGGGATACCTTCTGGTTTGCCGATATGGATCCTCGCCAGATCAACTGGAGAAGAGGGGGGCCCCAACAGATGGTCATCCGTACACGCGACGATGAGCTAGTCGCCGTCACGGACGCGAATGTCGGTTATGGCGGCGACGGACCCCGCAATGCGCGAGAACTAACAGTAGCTCTCGTAATCGAGGGAGCAGTCGGGGATAAAATTGTCCAAAGCCGCGTCTCGAAGGTGGACCTAGACTATCCGAATGAAGCATTGCACAGTTTCCGATGGCCAAGCGTTAACCTCCCTATCCCGGAGCCACGTAACGGGACGTATGTTGTCTACTTCAAAGGTGACAGTATCGACAACTTTGACGAGGACCTGGATGACCAAGAAGCTCGTCGGGTGTCCTCCCGGGGTTTCTATGAAACACCCCCAGCCGGGTCAACCTTCTGGAACTGGATTCACCTTTCGAATGCGCCTGATCGGCCGATTTGGCTTCAAGGAAACCGAAGAGTAGATGTTTTCACCAGCTCTGATGCAGCGGCCGAAAACGGAATGAAAGTCTACTCCGGATTGCCTCGTCTTCTCCGGGGGAGCACAGACGGCACGTATCCTGTTCGGATCAGTCAGGGTATCGTAGAGACCTGGATTTCATACAACCCCCGCAGCGAGGGATTCTTGGCGGAAATCGAATCACTCAATCCACAGGCCCGCTATGTGCTGTCAACCGTAGGTGTTGGACATGATGCGATGGCTTCCATCGACGCGCGTCCGCGTTTAGTGCAGTTTGTCTTGCAAAAAATGTTGGGTAAACCTCGTAAAACCGGCTTCAGCTTTGAGGTAGAAATCGATTGAAAAGACGCTCCCGGTGCCCATAGAGAAGAGCGTTGCATAAAGAGGCTTTTGTGCGTCGCGTTATAGTTCGCCCTCCCATTTTTTCCGATCGGGTGATCTCCGGACAACGAAGGGCGTCACCTTAGAATTAGGCCAGATACGAACAATAAGCCAAAAGAACCAAATCCTGACAGACTAACCTCGATCTTTCATGAGGCGTGGTTTCTGGTGTGATCGGGGCTTACTGGCTGCCCGATGGTCTGATTGTGGCATCTGGGTGTGACGATTCGGCCGCTGACCGGTGGCGGTTGGTCGGTGATGGTTCCACGTCCATCACGTAGGTCGGGGTGCTGCTCTTCCTCGTTCGGGGTCAGTCGGCTGTCGTGGTTCTTATGGCGGGTCCAGGGCGTTGAGGCGGGTGAGGGCTTTGAGCAGGAGCCCGGTCTCGGGTGCTTTGGCGGCGAGGTGGACAGTGAACTGTCGGGCGTGCCGGCTGATTTTCCCGGCGATTTCGAAGATCTTGGCCCGCAGCTTCTTGGGCTCCTACCCGGGGACCCAACCACTCCCAGCGTCGGGCTTTGGTGCCGTGGAAGGCGAGCATCTGCGTCCACGCCATGAGCTCGGAGGCGAGCATCACCAGGTGGCACCAGAGCGTGTTGGCGGCAGACGAGTGCAGGGGCAGGTTCTGGAACCCTGTGTCTTTGGCGTTTCGGATCCTGTCTTCGCAGCGGGCGCGGAGCCGGTGGCGGACTTCCAGGTCAGCCAGTTGCCCGTGGTCCTGGTTCGTGGCCAACGCGGTGTAGCGCATCCCGTCGACATCGGTGATCCGCAGTTGGGCGCCGGGGTGGGGTGTTTCCTTGCGGACGATGACCCGCATCCCGTCCGGCCAGGAGGTGAGGTCGAGCATGCCGGTGATGTCAGCGACCCACGCACCGTCGCGTTCAATGCCGTCGCTGTTATAAGCCCTTGTCCACGCGTCCTTCGGGATGAGGGGTAGGGCTGTTTCGACGGCGCCGTGGATCGGGAACCCCACCGAGTAGCTCAGGTTTCGGTTCTTGTGGGTGAGCCAATTCAGGAATCCGTGGGTGCCGCCGGCTGAGTCGGTGCGGATCATGACTTTCCTGCCGGAGCGGTACCCTTTCGGCAACTGCTGCAACGCATCCCGAGTGACCTGGATGTGGTCAGCGGCGGTGTTGGACCCGGCGTTCCCCGGGCGCAGCAGGACCGCCAACGGCTCCCCGGTGCCCTCCGTCCCGTGATCGAGGTACGCCGCCAACGGGTGGAACCCGTACCCTTTTTTCCACGTCGGGCGGGCGTCTTCCTTCTCCGAATGCGAATTCACCAGCGTCGCATCCAAGTCCACAACCAGCGGGGCGCGCCTGCTGACCCCGTGCAACGGCGAGTGTTCCCCGGCGACTGCCCACACACGGGATCGTGCAGCAGCCCGGGCGGCATTGATCGCGGCCAACGCCTTACCCGGGCTGATCCTCGAAAGGGTAGTGACCAGCCGGCTGACCGTCGGATCCGAAGCCACGAGCCCGTAGACCTGCGGCTGGGCCCGCAACCGGTCGACATCGCAGAGACAGTCCCCGCCGGTAGCCAGGGACAAGCCCAGGTCAGTGAGGATCTTCGCCGGATCATGGCGGGCGAAAGGCTTCCGCCATGGGCCCAACGCCTCAGAAAGCCCCGCGCCGATCCCCGAAACCCGCACCGTCCGAGTCAGGATCATCCCGCCGGCCTGGGACACCACCCCGGTCCCGGCGGAATCAGCACGGACAGACGGGCAGAGAGCGGTAGTATTACTCACCAGAAAGGTGCTCCTTCAGCTGGCCGAAAATTTTGCGTCAACAACACTATTTTCCCAGCTCAGGAGCACTTTTCGTCGTTTAACCACACCCCACCAGCCACTACCTCATGAAAGACCGAGGCTAGATGACGGGGCCTTTAGCGGCTCAGCGCATTTGAAGGTGTGGTTGGGGTTTGAAGCCGCCTGATTCTGGGAGTGATCGGGCGATGTGGTTGGCGAGGTTTCGGAAGCCGAGGGCTGAGCCATGGAGGTGTTCGAGGCGGCCGGCGATCGCCTCCGTTCGGCCGTTGATAGATGCCCCGGGCGCTTCGGCCTGGACGTGGTCCTCGATCGCGAAGACGGCGTTCAGGCGTGCGCTCTGTTTCTCTGTCAGCAGGTCCGCGCCAGAATGCAGGGTCCGTCGGCCCGGTAGAGCGGATCTCCGGCTCGACCCCGGTAGCCTGTTGTGGCTTGCTGGATGCGTTGCCGGCACCGGTCCAACCCGTACCCGGAGAGCCGGACGACATGGAACGGATCCATGACCGGGGCCGCGTCGGGGAGTTCCTCGGCCGCGTCGGTCTTGAACCCGGTGAACCCATCAATCGCGATGCCTGCCACCCCGTCCCGCCAGGCTCGTGGTCGGCCGTCGTGCCCACCCCGACTGCACCGTCAATTACGAAGAGCCCCGTTAGAGGGTCACAACCTGGTTTGAAAGGGCGTCTTCCAGCCCGATTGCGCTAAAGTGCCGGCAGTCAGCAACGTCGATCGTGTCGTGTCTTGCACCGTCGTGGCCGTTACTCCGTGGTACACATTGGGTGCTATGAGTTTGAAGCAGCGGATGTATCCCACCGAGGAGCAGCAAGCCCTCATGGTGATGCACGCTGAGCATGCCCGGTTCGTCTACAACCTGGGCCTGGAGCAGCGCTCCATGTGGACGAAGGATAAGCGCCATTTCCGGCAGAAGATCAGCGTGTACACCCAATGCAGGGAACTTACCGAACTGCGCCGGGAACTTGACTGGTTACGGGCCGGGTCTGCCGTCATCCAGCAGGTGGCCTTACGGGACCTCGATCAGGCGTTCAAGAATTTCTTCGCCGGGCGGTCGAGATTCCCGCGGTTCCGGTCGGCGAGGGATCCCAAGTCGGGGTTCGCCATCAGGAACCTGGCACTGCGCCGGATCAACCACAAGTGGGCGCAGATCCTGGTCCCGAAAATCGGCTGGGTGAAGTTTCGGCTCACCTACCATTACCAAGACGCCCAGCAAGGTTCGAGTGCCCGGGCCGTTCATCACAATGGCCTCTGGCATGTTTCCATCTCTACCCCACCACGGCAGAAGGTCCCTGCCGATACTGGGGCCAATGTCGGGATTGACGTCGGCGTCGCGAACACTGTGGCCACCAGCGTTGGAATCTTCATCCAGGCTCCATCCTTTACTCCGGGTGAGCAGCGCCGCTTTCTGGCCCTGCAGCGCACCTTGGCTAGACAGAAGAAGGGGTCGAACCGGCATGCCAGGACCCTCGCGAAGCTGGCCAGCCTCCGCCGCACCCTGAACGACCGGCGGACCAACTGGGTCGAACAAACCACCACAGCCCTAGCCAGGACCTATGACTTGGCCGCGGTCGAAGACCTGAAGATCGTCAACATGACCCGCCGCCCCGCACCCCGCCCAGACCTCGACACCCCGGGCAGTTTCCTTCCCAACAACGCGCGGGCGAAAGCCGGGCTTAACCGAGCTATCCTCGCATCCTGTTGGGGGCAGTTCACCACCCGGCTGGCTCAGAAGATGGACGTCGTTCGGGTCGATCCGCGCAACACGTCACGCCGATGCCAGTCCTGCAAGAACGTCAATGCACTAAGCCGTGAGAGCCAAGCGGTCTTCGCCTGCATTGAATGCGGATACCGGGCGCACGCTGACACCAACGCTGCCCAGAACATTCTGGACCGTGCACTCACCACCAACCCGGGGACACCGGGGGCTCGGACGCAGAAGCCCCGGCAACGGGCCGCGTCAACCAACCCTTTACCCACCGTGCAAACGGTGGGCTAGGGAGCCTTCTCAATAAGGAAAAGGGGCTGTCAAACCCTATGTGTGCGGCGCTACCCGTCAGGCCTTGCCCCAATGCTCGCCCAGGACGGTGGGCTCGCCCCAGATCTCTACTCCATCGAGCTCGAGATGCATTTCCTCTTTGAGTATGACCGACACATCGTCGACTTGCTCGGGAAAACACTCAAGGACGATCTCGTCATGTACGGGAAGGAACAGACGAGTACCCGCTGGAACTCGCGCTCCAACAGCAAGGCAGAAATCCTTGAAGATGTCCGCTGCGGAGCCCTGAATTATGTAGTTGACGGCCGTGTACGGCTTGGTCATGTCGCCGAAGAGTCGTCTTCCAGCCAGGGTGGATGGCGTCCCCCCAAGCTGAACTAGCTTCCTTTGAGCACTAATCCACCGGTTCATAATGGGGTAGGCACTCAGAATTTGCTGCTTCAGCTTCCCGGCCTCCGCAAGGGACATGCGCAAATCGTAGGCCAGCATCTTGTCCCCCTTGCCGTACATAAGACTTAGCAGGATGGTTTTCGCAGCGGAACGATGCTTTTCAGCTGTCTCTGTACGCTTGCCATTCTGGTCGACCTCGCGCGCTGGCAGTCCCCATACTTTGGCCGCGATCTCAACGTAAATATCGTTCTCGCGATCTACTGCTTTGATCAGCTCAGGGTCTTGGGTGACCACGGCTAGCAATGAGGGTTCAACGTGTGACAAGTCGCACCCGATTAGCACCTTGCCAGGATCAGCCATCAGAATGTAACGCTGCGAGCGGATCAGGCCGGGGTTCAAGGCGTAAGCCGCCGGTTGTCTCTTTGGGTCTTTTGCAGATCGGAGGTTCTGCATAGCGGGTTCCGTCACGGAACTTCTACCGGTGATCGCCTTTGTGGTGTTTATCGTCGGGTGAACCCTGCCATCAATGTCAAGGCACCTGCGTATCTCGGTCAGTTTCGTCAGTGAAGAACGGATTTCGAGGACGTCGCAGAAGTACTGCCAGTCTTTTGATGATTTTTCGGGCACTTCCGCAAGGTGACGAGTATTTTGCGCGAGGGACGCAGCGCCGGTGGCTGTCTTCGGCAGCTCGGCCCCGAGTCTCCGGATAAAAGAGTGTACTTCGGGCCCGCTCGTTGCGGGGATAAACCCAAGGGCAGATGAGGCCCCGTCTAATGCGCCCTCGATGGACGCTATGAGGGACATCAGCTCCTGTGTATCGACACGGATGCCGTCGTATCCAGTCCACCGCCACATTTGATCCACTGCAACTTCTCTGAGGATGTGGGGGCGCGCCCATTCGATCGCAGCCAGTTCGTCGGCGAGCTGCGCGCACTCGACCGCCTTCCCCGCTGCATAGCTCAACAGAGCTGGGTCTGCGAGTGGTAGCTCGGCGGCCGCGCGAGCAGGCCACTCTTCGCCATGCACCTGCTTGCCCGTACGCTCACCCCAGGTTGCGCGGAGCGAAGTCAACGCGGGGGCAAGATGAGCGTTCAACGCATTCTCTGGGTCGGGCTTAGCTCCCGGCCAGGCGACTCGGGCGCCAAGGAGGGTACACCTCAAACTGTCCAATTTGAGGTCCAAAGTTCTGCGGATCGCCCAAGCTGTCGCGTTTGCGTCGTGGGCCCAGACCCGGCGTTTTTCACCGTGGAAAAGGGCGACGCCGAAGCGCCGGGCTAAGTCCCGGTCTTCAGTCGCTACGACCCATCCGGAGCCATCTTGGGCTCCCACAGCCAGCAGGTGGCAGCGAAATCCCTTTTGAAACAGTTGATCTTTCGGATCGCTGATCATGGCGAGACCGAGCCGCCCCGGGTGTCCGACCAACCATCGTTGGAAGTTCGCGAGGTCTGCCTCATCTTGCAAAGCTCGCGCTGTGTAGCGGCTCATAAGGTGATCTCCGTGTCGGAGGGGACATGGAGCGCCGCAACGTGTGCACCCTCTGTCCCTGTGGCCGCCAGGGGCGGGGGTTCATGTCGCGCGGCTTCCATGACGGGATGCAATTCGCGCACGTTGCTTCGGTCTGTACCAGGGGCGCCAACTGCTGCACGAAGACCCATGCCCAACCAGTGAAATTCTCCGTTGACCTTCGCAAGTTGGATCCCCAATTTGTCCTTTCGCTGGGTCAGCTCCTTGGAAATGTGGGGGGTCGACCACGGTTTCAGGAGCCCCTGCTCGGCCTTGAGCCATTCCCCGATTGCTTCCGTCAAGGTCGACCGCTTGACCTTATGGTTGGGGTCCAAGACAACCTGTTCCGTGATGAAGCTTCCCAAGAGGTCCTGGTCCTGGCGGTAGCGATCAGTTGCCGAGTCAATGGCGGCAATCCTCGGCAGCACGAAGCCTTTTTCGCTGATAAGGCGGGCACCTTCGGCCATCCAGCTGAAGATGAGGTCCCGTTCTACCCAGAGTTTCCCGGGCAGGGTGCGGTCGCGGTCCTCTTCGCGGACGTAGTTGTTGAAGGGAATGAGCTTGATGCGATCCCACGTGCCGGGATCGGACACGCGGATTGTAGGCTCGAAATTGGTCATCAGGACCGTCAGATAGCGGGGGGTGACCGTAAAGGGCTGACCGTACTTTTTCGCAGCTGGCAGACCGTCAGTTTTGGTCAGTTCCTTCACTGCTACGGAGTCCAGGACCGTGCCTTCGTTAGTTTCGGACGCTATCAGCAGTCGGATCCCTTGAAGAGTTGCGTACTGGTGTTCTTTGCCTTCCCCGGATAGCAATGCTGAGGGTGCAAATGCCGCATACGTGCCGAGCAGTCGTGCGATTTGCTGCCAGAGGACTGATTTGCCGTTTCTTCCGGATCCGAGGCAAAGGGCGAGAATTTCTGGGTTGAACCCGAACATTGCCATCCCCAGCAGCAGTTGCATGTAGCCGATCAGTTCCTGGTCGCTGCGGAAGGTCTCTTCCATGAAGCGTTCGAAAGAGCTGTTCACGATGCCGGAATAGTCTGGAACAACACTGGCCCCGGTCACTTGGGTGTAGGCATCCCCCGTAACCCGCGGACGGGTCTTCCCGCTCGTCAGATCTAACACTCCCGCTGGGGTGTTGAGGAGGGACTCGGGTGTCTCTAGCTGCTCCACGGTCCGCGCGAGTCTCTCGTCCTGCTGGCAGGCCTTCACAGCATCAGTGACGTAGTGGGTTCGTGAGACGTCCAAATAGTCCCGTTCGAGCAAGTCGAGTAAGGCCCGTCTGGGGGTCTGGGCTAAGTCCGTAGCGAAGTGGGCACCCTTGTTGATCATCCACTTTTGATTGGTGGCATCGAAGAGGAAGACGCCCCCTTTGATGAGTGCCTCGGCTGAATGGCGGTAGCGAGAGGCATCGTCTGCTACGAGGGTGTGCGAGCGGAAGGAGGCTTCTTCGAGGGGCAGTGCAGCTGCGAGGAGCTCCGTCAGCGGGGCAGAACTTCGAACCGAACTAGCGAGATAGTCCCCCACGGAGCGCACAGAGGCACTTCCGCTCGTCGGGGCCGCCGTCCGGTCAGTGCGCGGCACACTCACAAACCGCACGTCTGCCCCGGCTTCACTCAGCAATTTCGCCAGGAGGACCAGATCGAAAGCTTTTTGCCAATGCTCACGGCCAATCAGATAGACCCGACGCCCAGCCAGCGGTACGCCGTCCCAGCAAGAAGCGAGTACGGCGCCTGAGCTTTGTCCCGTGGAACTTCCCAAAGGGGTGATTGTGCGCGACCAAGAGAACGCAGAGCAGACTGCCACATCTAGGTTTTCCCTGCGCGCTGCCGAAAGGACGGCGTCGGCGTCCACAGAGGCATAGTGGGGCGTTGCTTTGAACTCGACCGGTGCAGCGAAGGAGGCCTCGGCCACAACAACCGCCAAATCCAGACTCGTGTTCGATAGTGCCGGGGCACAATCAGGGTGAACATCCAACCCATTCTGACGATGATTTGCCGATTTCTGGCTCAGGATAGCGGAGGCGACTTTTCCCTTAGCGTCTGTCGCCGCATACGGCTCATCGAAGCGCGCCTCGAGCATCACCTCACCCCCGAGCCGATGAACCGGTATTTGAATGGCGTCCGCCGTTGCGGTGAACTTCAATTTTTTGGGCTTGGGTTGCTCGCCTGCTGCAAGGGATTTGTAGCCCCTTCCTGCGGCGACATCGGGCGAAACCCCACGGGTTGTGAGGTACACCCGGTGCCTTTTCGTGAGTCCCGCTGGCCACGCTGACGTGTTACTACGGGCGAGGTCAAGCAACTCGGTAAGTTGCGGAGCGTCCGCGGTTCCGAAGCGCTTCAACAGGTCAAGCAGTTTTTCTGGTGTGTCCATGAACCGGTAAGCGAGGCGAGTCGCGAGCTTGAAGTCCCCCGCGCATAGAAGTAAAGCAACAAGGGCAAAGCTTGTGTAACCGGCCTTGGTGCGGAGGCCAAAATGCGCAGCAGTCGTCTCCGAGTAGATGTAGAGCTTGGGAAGGTCATCGTTCAGGTAGACGTCGCCATTCAGGTGGGACGCGGCGGTCTTTAGGTTTGCTGTCCACTTCTCTGTACCAGCGGCAGCGCTAACCAGCGACCACCCAAGCGCTTCAATAGCCCGACGGACGTCCAGGCGCAGGGAGAGCTGGGTTCCTGGGCGGTTGTCGTCCGCCACCGGGATCCTAGCTCCGGGCCGTGTGATGTCGACAGAAGGGAACAGGTCATCGAGCCTGCTGAGCGCCACGGGAGGGGCGGCATCCTCTGATAGGACTCGAACAACCTTGGGGCTCGCTGGATCCTTCTTGTGCAGCGACCCGGCGGGGCGAAGGATGCGGGCGGCGTCGGACGTTACACCATGATCGACGCTGAACCCCCGACTTTCGAACTCCGCACGTATCCATTCGGCTGCACGAAGCAGCAGCTCCTGCTGTGCCGGCAGGACCAGGGGGGATTCAAGGTGGGTGTAGGCGTGTAAACCCTGGCCAGAGCTAACGAGCAAGTGAATCGGAAGCTTAGCCCCGCCGAAAACTTCAAGGGCGAGGCCCACCAACTCATCCTGCGACTCCGGGGTTCCCTCCTTGCCCGAGTCAAGGTCAAAGTGCAGGATCTGCGTCGGGCACAGGGTAGTTCTTGTGCCCTGGGAGCCGAACTTCGTCGTGATCTCGGTATGCGGTGTGACGCTCGTGTACACCTCGTCGTACTTCAGGGATTCGAGAACCGCTTCAGCGTATGCGGTCGGTCCGCAATTGAGCGGGAGCCAAAGTGTTTTCGCTGGCTTGGTCTCACTTTCGGGGTCGCTGGGCGTCACTCTTCTGGCACGCTTGATTGCGATGTAGCCGGAGTCCGAACGCGGGGATCGCTCGAACAGCGCGGTGTAGAACCGCTCCGCTTCGGCTTGTAACTCTTCCAGTGTGGACAGATTTTCGAGGCTCATCAGAAGCTCGCTTTCATGGGTTTTGATGCGCAACCGCATCTATCGAATGGAAGCGACGGTCAGAATTCTTCTCGCCTCCAGACTCCATGTGTGCGGAGGTTCAAAACAATCTCCCCGCGGAGGGAATAATGGGGCAGTGCTAGTCAACGAAGTGCTCCATGGGGATGCGCGAATCCTGCTGCCGGAACTCGCTGCAACAGGGTACGGAGAAGGATTTCGGCTGGCGTACGCCGACCCGCCGTTCAACACGAGACGGTCGGATCGAGGGCCGTTCCGAGATCAACGTACCGCCGCGGAATGGGCCGACCTCATCAAAGATGTTGCGGCCGGCGTTATGCCGCTCCTGTCACAGGATGGAAGCTTTTGGCTGCACGTCAATGACCGGCAGCTCGGAGCTGCTCAGGGGGCGTGTGATGCCGTATTCGGCCACGAGCATTTCGTTGGCACGATTTCGTGGGAACGGACACGGCGTCCCAGCTATCTGCCGGGCCAACCGCTGGCGAGTACTACCGACTTCATCCTCATCTACGCCAAAGACCCGCGCAGCCTCAGGCCGTTCACTGCGGGGACCACTGAGGCCGGGAAGCGAGTGCCGATTGCCCATAGAGGTAACCCGATCACCCGCCTACAGTTCCCCATTGGGGCCGTGCGTTTTACGTGCGCCGACGGTTTATACCAGGCTGGCGACCATTCAACGTCCGGGATCGACGTCAGGCTTACAGAGGACGTCCGTGTCAATGACGGCCGAAACACCACTCCGCTGTCGCTGACCCTGCCCAGCAGGTACAGCCAAGCGACAGTACACGGGATGCTCAACGAGGGCGCGGAGTTCCTGATCCCCCGACGCCCTTTCCGCCCCTCCTATCTGTCACCGGGTGGCAAGCCGAAAGCTGTATCCAACATCTGGTCCTGGCGTTTGGACGATAACATGCCCACCAACGAAGACGCCTATAAAGAACAGTTGCTCGCCGGTATGAGCCCGTTCCCTTTTGCCAAACCGGTGGGGCTACTGACAAGGATTCTTGAGGTCGCTACCGAACCGGACGATGTTGTCTTGGATCCCTTCGCAGGCTCGGGAACGACGGCCCTCGCGGCGGTGAGAACTGGTCGAAAATATGTGCTCATCGAAGAACACAACAGCACGATAAAAAACTTCATCCAACCACGCCTTATCGGTAGCCGTGGCAATGGCCCCGAGACAGGGCAGTAAACGGGGTACGGGCAAAAGCCCGGTCAACGAGGGCGGCCAGCGTCCGTAAGTACTTCGCCTCCAGTGGCTGGCCTAACCCCGGCTCGGCGTTGGGGCGAGTGGCGCCCTTCCATAGGGCAAGCAAGGTAGAACGACGGGCCGCTCGACCAGCTTCCCTGTAAATCCCCAGCTCCCAGACTCTATAGTTCGAATCTTTTGTTTAAACTTTACAAAGTTTGCCTTAACTGCCCGGAGGACTTCGCTTCCGGCTCCTTTGACGGTGCTTTTACGTAACCGGCTCGAGAAACCGGCCGAATGTCAGCCGCCCCCGATACGATTCTCGCCGTGGGATCAAGCAAGTACAGCAGCAACCTGGACGCCGAGATCGCCCGTACCCTGATGCGCCAAGAGCCTGTCCTTCTGACAGCCGCCGAGCTCGAGTTTGACCGAAACCCGCCACACCAGTTCGATCAGCCCCGCCGCGTGTGGGCCTGGATCCGCTATCCGGCTCAAGCGTGCCTGGTTCAGGCCATGGCATATGAGTGGAGTCGAACCGCTGTTCAGATCGAGTTTTGCGAGCCCCACATTCGAATATGGCGCAAGGGTTGGGTCTGGCTAAACTCCGTCACACCGGCCTCGCTAGATGACGCCTGAGTCGAGCTGCAAGTAGTTCAGCAAGCTGTCCGTGAATCTTGTCCTGCAGAAATGGCACATCAGGCCGGTGTGAGGTGGCGGAGAACACGGACGAGGGTCAAAGTCTCAGGTTTCTCTATGCCGGAGCGGAGGCTAACGCACCGGCGGGCTAAGTATCGAACAGACGTCCCGCTATTGCTGTACGCCCAAAAACGCGCCCTGCGAGTCATCCTGTCGATCGCGCAACGCCACACTGGGCTGGATGGGTGAGAATTCCTCGGACGATATGGTAAGCACGGGCTAGCGAATTGCCTGCCATTGCCGCGCATAAGCTGGGTGGGGTGTCTGTCCGGTCCCGCCGGTGGGTGGCAACTGAATGCGATCAGTACCATTGAGTATGGCCATGTACCTGCAGATCCCCGAAGATCTGGACCTTAGGCTGGATCGTATAGTGGTCGCATCACACGTCTCGAAGCACGCACTACTTCTCGAGGGAGCGCAGCTTGTCGTCGCTCGCCATGACCGGCAGCGCGAGATCGCAGAGGGCATGAGCTTCGTGGCCTCCCATGACGCCGCTCTGCTGACTAGCCTTGAAGACGCCTGACTCGCTACCTCTAACTACAGGACGCGCTTCAGGGCATTTGCAACAATAATTCCTGTTCACGATGGATACGGGTTTCAATCTGGCCCCGGGTGTAGCAGTGAGCATTTGGTGGGCTCTCCAACAGCTGGGCATCCGGCGAGGATGCCTCTCCAGAACGGACCGATGCGCCGTCACCTGCATTGCCGCCGTCACCTAGAGGTACGACATCGCCGGCGTCCAGGAAACCCTATGCCCCGTCACCGCCTTTCGAGCCCTGCTGACCATCGTGGGGCTGGCGAAACTTCAGCCCCCGATGCCGCCGAGGGGCCCGCCAGCGACGGCGAATGCCCCTTCTTTCCTCTTCCGCAAGCAGCCTGACCGCCCTATTCTGTGGGGATGGCCCACCCAGCCGGTATCGAGGCGGAGGGGGACCCCGACGAGGGTTGGGGTCCATGCATCTCCGTGGCGGAGTGGAAGCTCATGTACTTACGTGGGCTTAGCACAGAACAAATAGCACACCTCTGTCGGGTGCCAGAACAACGAGTCCGGCGGGTCATCCGGTCGTTCGAGCGCAGCCGGCCAGAGCAGGCCCGGACACGTCTAATCGTCCACAACCAGCCTACTCCCCCGACAGCGGCCGACCTGCGCCGCAAACCTCCCCGACCATCTTGGGAAGCCCGGCTCCAAGAGGCCGAAGAGTTTCGTCGGCGGCGCCGGCGGATGCCGCGCATCCTGGCCAAGGACCCGGTGGAACAAGCTCTCGCCGGGTGGATTTCCGGTCAACGCAAGCAGCTCCGGCGAGGCGCCCTGGCCACCGAGCGGCAGGAGCTCATGCAGGCAGCACTCGGTGACTGGGCTGGTGAAGAACGCCCCGTGGCTGAGGCAGGGATGTGGAGCGAGCGTCTGACCGAGGTGGCGGACTGGATCGACAAGCACGGGCAACCACCCCGACGGAACAAGGACGCCCGATTCGAGAGCACACTGGCTACTTGGCTGGTCACCCAGCGGGGATCGCACCGTCGGGGCACCCTGAACCCCGCTCGCCGGGCACGCCTGGATGAACAGCTGCCTGAATGGGATAGCGGCTGGCGGTGAGGCCGGGCATGGCCCCCGCTTGAGACGAGCGCCGGCTTCGTCATTCCAAGCCTCATCTCGGCTTAGCTAGGTCCCTTGTTACATTCCGTGCCTCCACCGGACGTGGCTGGTCCTTCATGGCAGGAATGGTGTTGCGCCCCCGGGTAGGAGTCCGGTTGGCATGGGAGTTTCGCATCCGATAATGGGTGCAGGAAGAGATTCACTGATATTGCGTCGAGGACGAAGTCGCGACGTTCGACCAAGGCACACCCCCGGTCCGGGGCTGGACAAAAAACGACGCCTGGATGCAGCACCCGCGCAGCTTGGCTGACCAAATCCTGTTCAAGCATTCCATCCCGCGCCGGGACGCCGAGGACAACTCCGCACGCCACATCGCCTACGGGCTGGCCACCCAGATCGCCCTGGAACGACTCCGCGAACTGCGCCGGCGACGCCGCCGCTGGCTCGAGCACAGCCGTCGTGGTGTTACTCGCCGCCGTCGTTATTCGGCAAGCTCAAGGGCGCTGCGGCCGGCGAACAATGAAAATGTGACGCAAGTCATAGCTAACGGACGTTTTTGACATTAGACTTGACTGACAGAAACGTCCGATGGAAGGCTGCATGTGCGCGGAATAGAAGAGGGACAACTCGCTGGCCCTGAAGCATCACCCGCGGACTTCGACGTCTATAACGAGTCGGATTCTGCTTCACACCAAATTGCGCTGGAGTTTGATGCCTGGGTCACCAGGAAACGCCATGGCGAATGGTGGGCTGAAGTCATCAAGACGCTACCGATGGACCGGGTTGTCGTCGATGTCGTGAACAGCTACAGGAGCGCACTGGCGCTGGGGTCTGCCCTCAACCCGGTGGAGGAGCCGGTCTCGCCGCAGATGGCCCGCAGCGTGCAGGCCAGCATCAACCGGTGGCGACACGTGATGAAGGACTACCGATTCCTCACCAGCACGGAGGCAGGTGAACTGCTCGGCTCACGGTCAGGCAACCGATCCCTCGCATCCCACCGCCGGTCCAAGGGCGAAGTCCTCGGGGTCAAGCACGGAAACGCATTCCTCTACCCGGAATTCCAGTTCGATGGAACCGGCGACATCTGCCCTGTCATCCCCCGCCTGATCACACTGGCGGATGAGCATGACTGGTCAGAACAGGGCCTGATCCTCTGGCTCGTCACCCCCACCGGATACTTCGATGACGAGCCGCCGGTCAAGCACCTGGACGACCCGGACAGGATCATGGCCGGTGCCCGCAGCCGGTTCGAGCCCGCGTGGTAGGAGTGCCGGTGGTCCGCGAACCACCGAACCCGTTCAGCCCACAGACGGAGATGCTGGCTGCGGGGCAGCCACTGTTCAGGGTCTACTCGAACAGGGTGCCCAGCCCGGTGTCCTTCAACCCAGGCTTCGGAAGCGGGGGCCGGTTCCACTTCTTCGGAGACCCGCTCATCCCGGTGCTGTACGCAGCCGAAACGCAGATCGCCGCCGTATGCGAGACCATTTTGCACGAGGTCCCCAAGAAGGGTGGGTACGTTGAGCACGAGGACTACCGGACATCGGTGATGGCCGAAATTCAGCCAGCAAGCGAGCTCAGGCTTGCATCCTTCCTGGGGACGGGCCTGAGGACCCTCGGCATCGGCGCAGTAAACCTGACCGACACCACCAGCTCCCACTACCCGCGCACAGTCAAATGGGCGGAGGCAGCCCACGCCGCCGGATTCGACGGCGTCGCCTGGATGTCCGGACGGGAGAACTCGTCAAAGGCCTACATGTTCTTCGGCGACCGCGTCAGCGAGAGCGACCTCGAGGTCAGCCCAGGAGGTGTCTCCCGCATCTTCGCAAGCGGGAAGGACTTCGACTGGCTGGTGGACCACTGCGCGGTCATGAAAATCGATGTGATGCCGCCGGTATAACGGGCTGCGGATCAGTGGCCCATGCTTCTGCGGCCGTCGACAGGAATGATCGCCCCGGAAATGTAGGACGCATCATCACTCCAGTGCACTACCCTGGCGATTTCATCCGGGTTCGAGAAACCATTTCTTCCCCCATGCCTGCTTGCATCACCAACTGCTAAGCGGAGTCTGAGCGGCCTAGGGATTTCGGACAGTGGGACCTCTTAAACTGAGGTTTCTACTGAAAGTGAGATTGGCAGTATGTCTGC
>NZ_BAAAIJ010000064.1:0-2448 GCF_039526005.1 Arthrobacter flavus
TCGCGGCGCGCTTGAGGATTTCATTCGCCCTCCGCAGTTCACGGTTCTCCTGCTCAAGCTCACGCACCCGCCTGGCCTCCGAGGTACTCACCCCGGGGCTCTGGCCATCATCAACATCCGCTTGCCGCACCCACGCCCGGACCGACTCAGTCCCGTAGCCCAGCTGCGACGCGGCCCGATACACCGTTCCATGCTCGGTCCCCAGCTCCGCCCGCAAGGTCCGCACCATCCGCACCGCTGCGGCTTTCTCATCCGGCGAATACCGACGCGCCCTCGACTTCCCAGATCCCTAACTCGTTGCCATGACTCTATTCTCGTTTCCAAAATCAGGAGTCTCCAACAAACCCAGGGCGTTCACACGGCGCAGTTGCCTCAAGTGCGCGCCAGCGTTCCCTCATGGTCGATCGCTTCGTTCTCGTTCTCGTTCTCGTTCTGGACAACGTTCTGACCTTGGTTCCACGCCTTCGTGGAATCGGTAAACATAACGGCGACCCTCCCATAAATTGGTGGGTATCCGGAAACGAGCATCTTCCCAGCGATCCCTCAGCGAGATGCGGATAGAGACTTGCTTGGCGGCTCGCAAGAGCTCCTTGACGCAGGTCTAAAAGCGGGAGATCGCTTCTTCCAGCATCCGGTGTCCCTGTGTTTCAAACTCAACATCACCTACCAAAAAGGCCCATACCGCGGTGCCGATGGCCTCACGCAGCAAATCCATCAGCCAGACATGATCGTCACGTGGGTCCGCGCCGTAGCCGTTCAAGAATGCGGCCTCTAACTTGGGGACTTCCATCCACTGCTGTGTGGCAAGCCGACAGAAGTCCGTAGCTGGTGGCCGGAAGTCGAACCGGCCGAAGTCAATAATTCGCACCCATTCTTGTTCAATCAACCAGTTTCGCGGCTGCCAGTCGCCGTGTGTCGGCACGACAACGATCGACGCCGGACGGTACGCACTGAGGACCAGCCTCGCTTCGGCCTCTACCGCCGGGGCGATTCTGTGCTTCCGATCTAGCCAAGCGTTTGCCCTCTCTGTCGCGCGGATTTCGTACTCGTCATCCAAGCGTGGATGCTGGTCGTGGAACGCCCGGAGGACGGAACCTGCCTGCTCGTGAACGTCCAAAGCGAACTCATGAGACGTTCCCTCGACCAGCGTGCCGGGTTGATACCTAGATATCAGTATGTTCGCGGCTCGATCGGCAGCTACGAGTTGCCCAGTCCGAGCAAGTCTGACCAGTGGCTCGGTATAGGTTTCGTGTGCCGTGATTTCTCGCCCGATGTGATGGTTGGTCAGTGGCGCAGCCTTCACTACGAAGTCCCGGTCGCCAACACGCACATGAAGAACCTTCGTGTCTACGAGCTCCCAAGACAAGTCCTCGATCACCACAGGCGCTCCAAGCAGCCGCGCGACGTACTCCGATTGCCTTCTATCCAGAAGTTCCAAATCCCAGCTGGTCATCGAAACAGCCTATGCGACGGTGTCCGCAAGCCGGTCGATCACCGGGCGCTGCTGGCCCGGCCAGGGCCCTGAGCCTGCGCGGTTGTGGGCGGACCAGATACCCCGCCCGATGTGAATGCCCCCGCAAAGCTCCTCATCTGCAACACAATCGCCACTCTCCTATCCCTAGGGTCAACACACCAGGACGAAACACAACCTCTTCTCCGCCACCACTGCTCCTGTTATGTCTTGCTACCTGTCTCGTAAGCAGGGGTCCCAATCAGCGACAACAGCGTTGGTTGCAAGACACCTGATGGAGAATTTGGTGCGAGGAGCGGCATGAGCAAACTGATTAGGTATGCGAGAGTCTCAACCCGGGCCCAGGACACCAATCGGCAGGTCGCAGACCTTCTTGCCGCCTGCGTTCGTCGCGATGACCTTTACCTCGATCACGGAGTCAGCGGAGTTGACGCCCGCCGCCCCCAGTTCGATAGAGCGCTCGCAGCGGGACACCCGGGTGACACCCGGGTGACACCCTGATCGTGACTACGCTTGATCGGCTGGGACGATCGACATCGAACATGCTCGCCCTTGCCGACGAGCTAAAGGCACGGAAGGTGAACCTTCGGGTATTAAATCTCGGCGGCGGGAACGTCGACACAGGCACACCCATGGGCCCCGTGGTCTTCACCGTTATGGCAGCCCTGGCCCAGATGGAGTTAGAGATCAAACGCGAACGCGTCAACGATTCCAACGCCAAACGCCGAGACGCCGGCCTCGACCTCGGCGGCCGACGCTCAATCTTTTCCGACAGCCAGATCGCCAATGCCCGAAGACTCATCGAATGGGTCGCCTCCAATCAGCTGAACCGCTGTAGTTGCCGGCAGCCTCTAATCCGACCATTGACCGCGGGGATGGGCGTGGCATACTGTCAGTGGTTGGGCCCCCGTTAGCAGTCCAGCGTCTATGCGATAGCTGATTGGTTTTCTTGCGTCCAGTTTTCCCAGTAGCGGTTG
>NZ_BAAAIJ010000065.1:0-1717 GCF_039526005.1 Arthrobacter flavus
CCTCGATTTTTCATCGGAGGTCTTGGCCGGGTGTTTGAGGGCGGTGGGCAGGGGCCGCGGGTGCTGGTTTGGTTTTGGGGCGTGGTTGGTTGCCCCGTTGGGTCGTCCTGGGTGGCGCCGGTTCCACTTCCGGTGGGTTTTCGTTCTCGTCGTCGTGATGATTCCAGGCCAGCGGTTAGACGGGTGCGGGGCGTTTGAGTGAGGTTATTGCTGCCACTATCACGGTCATCAGGGCTCGTTCTGGGGCGGTTTCTGAGAACAGGAGTCGTTGCTTGCGGGCTGTGATGATGAGTTTGCCGGCGGTAGCGAAAACCCGGTAGCGCCATCGTTTGATGTCCCAGAACGCGGCCTGGTGTCCGGCGGGCAGGCAGGTGAGTTGCAGCCAGGAGGTGAGATTTAGTGCCAGGGATGCCAGTAACGCCCATGCCTGGTTCGCGGCGAAGGAATGGAAGGGCAGTTTCCCCAGACCGGTTTTCTTCAGGGTCTTGATGCGGTTCTCGCACCGGCCGCGGGCCCGGTGGCGTGCATCTAGTGCTGGTGCGTGCCAGCGCGGTGAATTGGTCAGAAACGCGGTGATCCGGTGACCGTCCAGATCGAGCAGGGTGGGTTGAGCTCCAGGGTGGAGGGGTTCGGCCCGCAGATAAATGTTCGTTCCCGGCGGGTAATCGATCAGGGGGATCACGTCGGTGGCGTTGATGACCCACGCATCGGGGCGCTCATTGCCTGCGGTGTCGAGGGCGGGCTGCCAGTTGGTTTTGTCTTCCAACCAGTGAACCATGTGGGCTTTGCTGGCCGGGAGCGGGTAGGACGTGGAGAACTGCACGCCAGCCTCGTGGAGGTGCCAGAGAAACTTCCGGGACGCTCCAGCACTGTCGGTGCGGATGAGTATCCTTTCCCCGGAAAGTGTCCCTGTTTCGTCGAAGAAGCCGTCGGGCAACTGGTTGATGGCGGTGGTGAAGACACGGATATGGTCGGCGGCGTTGTTCGCGCCAGCGTTGCCCGGGCGCAGCAAGCACGCCAGGATTTCGCCGGTGCCGTACCCGGTGCCGTGATCGATGGAGGCGGTGAACGGTGCGAACCCGTAGCCGCCCTTATAGGTGCCAGCCACGGCTTCCTTATCCGAGTGAGAGCTCACCAAGGTAGCGTCGAGGTCAATGATCAGCGGCTCCGCGGGTGTGGCGCGTGCGGCTGGATTCCGGTCTCCGGCTGCTTCCCAGACCCTCGAGCGCAGCGTCCTGGTCAGGGTTTCAAACCCATGGGCGAAGACCTCAGGGTTCGCGGCGGTCCGGTCGAAGAACCTGGACACCGTCGCGTTGGAGGCCACGGGTCCGAAGATGCCAGGTTGGGTCCGGAACATGTCTAGATCCGAGACGTATTCACCGCCAGCGCAAAGCATCACCGCGAGACGGGCTACCAGGTGGCCGGGGCGGTGGACGGCGCCGGGCGGGGTGAACTGCCGGAGTCGGTCCTCGCACAAATCCTTGAAGTCCAGGGCGTCGATGAACCCGGTGAGGATCTTCGTTCCGGCGTGGGAAATCAGCGACTGGCTAGTGAAATCCACCGGAACCGGCGGGAAAACGTGGGTAGACTTATGCATCGAAAGGGTGCTCCCTCTTGATCAGAAAATAACGGCTTAGACACCACTATTTTCCCAAGTCAGAGCACTCTTTCCCTGCTTAAACACGCCCCGAACCACACATCCGATGAAAACCCGGGG
>NZ_BAAAIJ010000066.1:0-12081 GCF_039526005.1 Arthrobacter flavus
AGAACATCCATCTCAGCAGGGCCACGAGCCCCTATACGCTTACGACACGAACCCGGCTTTCACCACGAACCACGGAGAGCCAATATAGGTGATGTCGTCGACGAACTTCGCGCCAGGTCGGTCCGCGGTGAAGTCCCTTCTCACCAGGTCCGGAACCGCGGCAGCACCTTCAGCGTCTGCCTCGGTGGTGACCCGGAACGGGCGCGGCTGACACGGCACCAGTTCCTCGGTACGCATGATCGAGCGCACCAGCTCCGGGGAACACAGTGTCCCTTCGGCGGCGAGGTCCGCGTGAATCCGCCGGTACCCGTAGGTCCCGTCGGCTGCCTCGAAGAAGTACCAGATACGCACGGCCAGCAGCTCTCTGCGGACCGCAGTGGCAGAGCGGGGCCAGCAGAGCCAGCCGTAGAATCCGGAGGTCGACACAGTCAGCCACCGGCACATCTTCCACACCGGGTCCGTGGCCCCAGAGTGTTCTTTTGGAAGTCGATGAACTCGTACTTCGCCACTACCGTGGATCCCGTGCAAAGTACGAGGCCGCTTTTTTCAAGAACGCGGACTCAGCCCGGAGTTCCTGGTTCGCCCGCTCGAGTTCCTTCAGCCGGGCACGTTCTGAAACGCTCAGATCGGTCTCGGTCCCACCATGGGATTCGCGGTATTTCATCACCCACCGCCGCAGGGTCTCCGGCCCCACCCCGTAGGCCTTGGCGACATCCACCACGGGCTTGGACGTATCAATAACTTCCCGGGCCTGGCTAAACCGGCGACGCGATTCAGACATACTGCAGATCTCACTTTCAGTAGAAACCTCAGTTTAAAAGGTCCCACTGCCCGAAATCCTTAGGCCGCTCAATTCTTCACCGCGACACGGTGGAGGGTTGTGAGCGTTCGCTGGTCTCGCGCTAGATCCGGTGTGGAGCCCAGAGTTGTTCTTTGTGGACGCGTCCGTTGGAATTCATCGAATAGACAAGCTTGTAAGGCTGCTGCGTCTCGGGTGCCTCAATCGCCCTGCGCATACCGACGAGGCCCAGCAAGAAAGTGACGCTTTGGGCTAGAAATCCGGGGCTCCGTTCCCCCTCGACCACTAATTCAGTTGAATGGACCATCTGGACGGTCCTGCCTCGCTCGACCGCTCGCGAGCGGATCGCCTCAAGCTTTGGATGCAGCTTCTCTGCTGTAGGTTCGCGTTCGCTCATGCCTGCCACGATAGTCGGACGGGTCGGCGAAACTCCACCAGTACGACCATGCCGTTCGATATAGGGATCGGCGGATTCAAGTGGTCGTTGCAACAGAAGCCCTTCGATCAGTTCGATCGGTTTTCTGAACTCTAGTCTTCTACGGGGTGGGTCGTTGAGTTCCTCGGCAACCCAGTCGAGGTCCGCTTCGCTGTGGATGCTCAAGTCGGGGCCTTGTGGGCCAGCCAGGATCTCAACCGAATTGCCCGCCTTAATCCTCCAAAACCATGAAGGTGTGCCAGCTTGTGACATCGCCGCATGACTCCTGGCGGTCGATGTCCGTGCTTGGCAGCTCACCGCCGCCCAGTGTCAGCATCGCTCCCGCGGGAAAAGTGGTGCCATCAAAAGTCAGTTGTTCGTTCCGCCATTCCGGGTTGGATTCCTCACGGAATATGGGCAACACGAGTTCGTCGGCACGCGTTACGACCAACAGACAGCCGTCTACTTCCACGAGCTGGCCGGTAAGTGCCCCGGCCGGGCCAGCGGAATCCGGGGAACTGAAGGTGTGAACAGTCGGCTTCCCAGATACGCCCTCCGCTTCTGTCGGTGAAGAGACTGCCGTGGTCTTCGTTTCTGAAGGCGAAGCTTCGTTGGCGGCCGCACCGCACCCGGAAACAGCTAGCATCGCGATCATTGCTGCAGCTGCTTTAGCGAAGCTTCGATTTGGATGTGAAGAGCTAATCATTTTCAAAATTCCCCCTATTTGATGACACTGAATGCGTGAAAGCTACTCATGGTTGTTGATGGGTTGGCTGGCTCTGACGGTCTACTCCAGGGGCAGTGGGGGGACCTGGGACACCACCCACTGGTTGTCCGCCACGCAAGACTCGGGCGTGTAATAGCCCTCGGTCCCATCCACGGGGATGACACCGGAAAGGTCCCCACCTCCTACGGCAATTTCCTGCCCGAGTTCATAGGTGGTTCCGAAGAAGGACAACACTCCGTCGGACCAGGACGCGTCCGTGTTAGGGAAGTACGCCACGTACCGAAGGGTTTCAGCGGCTCTGATGTACACACAGTCTCCTTCAAGGATCAACGTACCGGTCAACGATGCGGCCGCTGACCCCTCCCCTTCTGGCGTGTAAGTCGCCAACGGCGACCCAGCCGGCACGGGCGCCGTAGGTGTAGTGGGTGTCGGCTCAGCCGATGACTCGGCCGTACCGGTCGATACCGGCGCCGTGGGGGTCGGTACAGCCGATGGCTCCGCCGAACCGGTCACCGCTGGGTTGGGTTGATCTGCCGGAAGGGGGGACACGGCACCAAAATTCCCGCTAACAACGACGGCGACACCCACCGCTGCCGCAGCCGCGATAGCGGCTATGGCAGCCGCCCACCGGCGTCGCCGGTTCAAGGGCACCACCGACGGAATTCGGTTTCCCTGGTCATCGCTGAAGACCAGGAGCTCAGATCGGTTCGAGTCAGAGCCCCCGTATAAGGTCTCGGTCCGGACCGGGTCAATCTCTCGAATGAGTTGTTCGATAGGGTCCATTTCAGGCATCTCCCTCGGCCAACAACTTGGCGGGAATGGTTTTCGCGAAGGCCTTACGAGCACGATGCAAACGGACCCTCACCGCAGCCGGGCTACAATCCAAAACCTGGGCAATATCGGAGGCCGCAAGATCATCCCAGTACGCCAGCAACAGCACTTCCCTGTCAGCCTCCCGCAACCGAAGCAAACCAGCAGCAACGGCTTCCTGCCGCCCATCAGGGTTATCGATCCGAGCTGCCACCCGGACAGATTCGTGAAGACGTTCCATCAGCAGACCGGCGCGTTCCCGTCGTCGATACTCGTTACCCACCACGTTGCGGGCAACCGCCAGTAACCACGCTACCGTCATATCGCCGGCATCCGGATATCTTTCCCAGGCAATCCTGAACACATCGTTGGTCAGTTCATCCGCCTCATCACGGCTACTCACCCGGCGATAAATGTAGTTGAAAACCCGCGGTCTGAGCTGATGGTCCACCGCGGCGAATCGTTGATCGTGCTTCCCCCCGAACACATCTACCCCTTACGACTCAGTGACTGCCTCTACCCCTCTAGTTTCGGCGCAAGCGAGAAATGTTACAGGTGAGACAAAACGAGATCCGTAGACCGGCCAATCACATCCCTCAGATCTCCATGACTATGCCGCCTGCAACGGAACGAACGTCCATTCCTTATGCCGATCCCGCACCGCAACACTCTGTAACGTTTTCGGTGTTTCCAGCATTTTAGTTAGTAGGTTTCGGCTGCCGGCCAACGCCCGGCGAAAGTGATGGCAAAGGCATTCAGCGCGGGTTTCCACCGTACGGTCCAGCGTGTCCTGCCAGCACCGGTGGGGTCAAGAGACCGGGTGACGAGATAGAGGCATTTGAGCGCGGCAGCCTCGGTCGGAAAACGTCCACGAGCCCGTACGGCCCGCCGGTATCGTACGTTCAGCGACTCGATTGCGTTCGTGCTGCAGATGAGACGGTGCGGATCTCAACGTCGTAGTCGAGAAAGGGGCGTGATCCGTCAGCTCGTCCAACGCGGCTCGGGCTGCTGCAGCATTCGGTGCAGTGTAAATCGGGCGGACATCTTTTTTGAGGGCATCCCAGTCCTTCTTTGACGCTAGCCGGAATGTGTTCCTGATCAGGTGGATGATGCATGTTTGAACCGTCGTGAGGGGCCAAACGTTAGACACTACCTCCGGCAAACCTTTCAGGCCGTCGCAGACGAGGAAGAACGTATCGCTCACGCCCCGGTTCTTCATGTCTGTGAGGACGCTCATCCAAAACTTGGCCCCTTCACCGCCGTTACCGGCCCAGAGGCCGAGGACGTCTTTTTCGCCTTCCAGCGAGACCCCGATCGCCGCGTAGATGGGCCTGTTGGCCACCTGGCCGTCTCGAATCTTCACCACGATCGCATCGATGAAGATCGCCGCGTAAACGCTATCGAGAGGTCGGGAGGACCAGCTGGCCATTTCCTCGGAGACCTTCTCGGTAATCCTCGAAATGGTCTCCTTGGACACCTGCGCCCCGTAGATGTGAGCGAAATGGGCACTGATCTCCCCGGTCGTCAGGCCGTGGGCATAAAGGGAGAGAACCATCTCGTCGACACCAGTCAACCGGCGCTGGTGTCTTCTCACAATGACCGGATCAAACGTCCCGTCCCGATCCCTGGGGACCTCGATCTGAACATGTCCGGTCGCTTCGGTCAGGACTGTTTTCGGTCTTGATCCGTTTCGTACGTTTGAGGTCTCCCGATCCTGGGCAGCCCGGCTTTTCTCATGCCCGAGATGATCGGTCATTTCCTCATTCAGCGCAGTCTCAAGAACCGTCTTCGTGAACTGCTTCAGCAACCCATCGGGGCCGGTCAGGGAAAGTCCCTGCTCGGCCGCAATCCGCACCAACTCTTTCGCGGCGACCTCTTCGGCAGAGGGATCCGCCTTGTTTTTCTTCACAGCATCCAGTGTCGTCATCACGGCACCTTCCCCGCCAGACTCATGCCCGACGTGTCAGGCCAAAAACACCAAATTCCGGACAGTCCCGCGGTCCATCAGTAACGGCCCGGTAACGGGATGGCAGCTTTACTTGATCAAGGAAGCCGACCAGGGCTTTCTAGACAGAAAGGGTCAGTGCTATGTCCTTCCAAGATGAAGCCAACAGCGCTGTGGTAGTTATGCAGGTCGGTGATAGCGCGCCGGTAGTTCACGAAGGTGTGTCGACAGGAGAGGTCGTCGAGATTGTTGCACGTGCTGATGAGGGCATCGCGCAGCGTCTCCGAGCCGCAGAGGATCGGGTGAGTGCTATCCGTTCGGAGGTGGTAGGGGATGCTGACCTGACCGTTGAATACTTCTTGATGCAGCGGGCTCAGAGCCGTGGAGGAGAGCTGCTCAGTCATGATCTGGAGCATCTGGACCCGAAGGAGCATCAGGGTCGGGTGGATCAGTACCACCGGTATGCCGAGGTCGGATCGGCTCTTCTCTACCGTGATCGAAACTTCAGTGGTGGGTCGAAGTTCTTCACCGTCACGTGGCCAAACTTTAAATGGTGGCCCTACAAGTTCAATGACACCGCCTCGTCGGCGAAGGCCTGGGGCGGAAACATCCTGTTTCAACACACCTGGTATGGGGGGCGTCGTCTCTACCTTGTCGGGTTGCCGTATGTGGAATTTCCCGATCTTGAACGCTTCGATTTCAACGATAGGGCCAGCTCGTTTGTATCCCTTCCTTAATTCAGTCCCGCAGCTTCGTTGTATTGCTGCGGTTTCATAACCTCAGCTATGCCGCCTCCGCAGCAGTGATTGCTCTATCCGTGAGAATGGACATCAGCACCATAAGCGCCAGGGTTAGGGTTCCCATGATGCCGAACATGGCTTGCAGGCCCAGCCACTGGGCCAACAAGCCCCCGGCGGCCGCTCCGAGAGGCATGGTCCCCCAGGCCAGAAGTCGGTAGGCGCTGTTGACACGGCCCAATAGCCGGTTCGGAGCGATACGTTGACGCAACGAGACTGTGATGACATTCCACAGCACAATCAGCAAGCCGCCCACGAAGAGAATTGGCCCTAATACGTAGGGATTACTCGTCAGTGCTGGTCCTCCGACGAACAGTGCGCACCCAAGAATGGTGAGCGCTAGAGACTTGGATCGACCCAGTTTCGCTTCCACTGATTCGGCGATGAACGACCCGATGAAGGCCCCGATGGCGGACGCCGTCAGCAGGAGGCCGAATCCGACTTCGGATAGCCTCATCTCTGAAGCGGGCCCGACTGCGAAGAGGACGAGGACGGCGAAGGCCGCACTGGAGGCGAAGTTGAGGATGCCGGTCATCAGCGCAAGGGTGCGAAGAATCTTTTGATTCCAGAGAAACTTCAGACCTTCTCCGATGTCGAACCTCAGTGTGGTCTTTTGTTCCCGTTCGACCCGGAAGCTGCCAGGTAGCAGGAGCAGCCCGCCCACCGCTGCAAGCCACAAGGCCGACGGAAGGGCGAATCCTGCAACCACGCCGATGCCGATCAGCAGCCCGCCTAGTGGAGGTCCAATGAATTGGTTGGCGGTGAGTTCAACAGCGTAGAGCCGGCCGTTGGCGCGTGAAAGCTGATCTTTGTTCACTACTTGGGGCAGGATCGATTGTGCCGAGGTGTCGTAGAGAGTTTCTGCTACCCCGACCATCAAAGCGACAACATACAGAGCCCAAATGGACCCAAGGTCGAGAAGAATCACCGCTATCAGCAAAGCGGGCAGGACGGCACGGCTCAGGTTGGCCCATAGCATCAGCTTTCGCCGGTCCAATCGGTCGGCTAACGCTCCGGCGGTCAAGGCGAAGAGAAGCCACGGAAGGGTCGCGGCGACGGTGAGGCCGGCTATCAGCGTCGGAGACTGCGTGAGTTGAATCGCCATCAGGGGTAGCGCGATCTTAAAAACTCCGTCAGCCAGATTGGACAGGCCCGAAGAAATCCACAGCTTCCAGTAAGCAGCACCGAGAGGTACTCCGTCCTTGGTTTTCACTTGCGCAGCGCTATTTGCCATGTCCTGAACCATGGCACATTGATTTAGAGAATTCAAGGGGGTGGATTTTTCCAAATAACCCATAGGATAGATCTATGGCCGACAACCACCAACGGGACGCAGTACGGCAGAATCCGGCCGCAAACGCTCAAGAAATCAAAGCACTGGCTCATCCACTGCGCCTGAGGATCCTTCGATTATGCGGGCTCCACGAACTGACCAATAAACAACTAGCCGACCGCCTAGAACACGATCCAGGGACCGTGCTCTATCACGTGCGCCAATTACTCGCAGCAGGATTCCTCGAACCCGCTGCGGTTCGGACTGGCGAAAGCGGTGCACTAGAGAAGCCATACCGTTCAACAGGGAGATCGTGGAACCTAGATACCGCACTGCATGACGCGGGCCCGGAAGGCCCCCTCGCGCCGCTGGAAGCGTTGCGCGAGGAACTTACCGAAGCAGGGCCGGACTCACTCGCCAACCTTTCACGCTTCGTATTGCACCTCTCGCCACAAGACACCGAGGAACTCATAAACCGGGTCTACTCAGTGCTCAGCGAATACACCGACACCGACCCGCAGCGATCCGATCAGCCTTCATACGGAGGCCTCTTCATCCTTCACAAAACAGCGGACCAGATTGACGACCAAAGCGAAAAAGGGAGCGTGGACTAACGAGATGGGGCTGCTTGATGTTTGCTTGTCGCATTCAACGGTCCCAATCACCCGATAACGTTCTATTGCGTCGTGCCCAAACTTCCGGGGTCCCGGCTAGCGCGGTGCTTGTCTGGGCCTTTGAAGGCCTGCCCGGAAAGCGGCGCGTAGTAATGCATGTTGCTCGGCGACGAGTCACGGAGCTTCAGCTCTTCATCAATCAGTCTAGTGAAGGCCGCCGCGGCGTCGGGATTCGTTGGTGGCATCTTGCTAGTGAACCGGGGCGAGCCGGCGGCTCCACCACAAGAGACGACGAACCCATCGCCTAGCTCAGCGGCGAGCCGCTCAGCCAACTCTTCGGACACTGCCTCCGACGCCTCCGATTTCTCAATAAGGAGACCATCGACTCCTCCATAGGAACTGCTGTCCCAGGCGGTTAGATCTGCAACGAGTTCCTCCGTCAACACCGAATCGGCATAATCAATGGGACCGTTCGCGGCCCATATAGGTGAACCTGCATAACCGGAAAACAAACGGACGATATGGCGACCACCATGCGAAGCCATCTCCTCTTCATGCTTTTTCAAATTCTCGATCTTCCTGTCGGACTTCCCGGACAAACGATCAATGCCTAGCCGCCCTCGGCTGTGAAAGTCAGGTCTAGTATCTCCTCAAGGAACCTTACCGGCGGAGAAACATTGCCATACCGGTGAGAATGTCAATGCTGTTGGAGACCACTTCCCCAGCCTGATTTGAGCCCACCCCACGTGATGGCTCGGGCGGGGAGTATTCTTTGAGTCCCCACTTATGATTCGGGGTGATTGAGTACCAGAGCTACTACCGTTGCTGAAAGGTGAGCGCTTGTCCGAGTGGGTTCGCATAGGGGCCAGACCGAAACGCAACTGCGTGTGGCTCGAGGTCTACGGACAAGGTAAGCCGAAGGTCACCGGAGAGCCCTGGTACATGCCCGACGGTGTCACCAGTGTCTATCCGTTCATCGTGGACTGGCGTCCTGAAGAACTTCCCTTCCCGGTATGGCTTGCTCCCTACAACGGAGGCAAGAAGTTCGGTGACATGCTGTGGACTGGTGGGCTGGCGTTGAAGATTGTTTCCACTGGTTTCATCGAGGCACTTCGCGCCGCTGAGGTCACCGGTTACCGAACTTTCGACGTCGAGATTCGAGACCACGCTGGCTCGCCTGTCGAGGGATACACCGGCTTCGCGACCGATCCGTCCCCGGGCTCTGACATCCAGAACATCTACGGCCAGACGTGTCAGAACTCTGCTTTCATCGCCACACAGCGTGTCGTCGAGGCCTTGCACGATCACGGAGTTGACCAGTTGGACATCAGCCCCTACACCCCCGACTGAGACCAGCCGCTGTTCATGGTGACTTAGTTACTCCCAGAACCAGCCAGTAGTGGCGCCTCACATGCGAGCACCCTCCGGCTGAGAATGTCAACGTGGGTGCAGTCCACTTCCGCAGCCCGACTTGAGCCCACACCACCGGAAGATGGAGGCGTTGCGGCGGAAAGCTCTTTAGGGCTTCGCTTCCGGGGCGGTCTATTCCGGGTGGTCGATAGGACCGGCGGGGTACTGTTTGAGTTTCCAGTCACAGTAAGGGGGTAGTAATGCGAAAATTTTCATCCCGGCGGCTTGCGTTAGCTGGTGGCATTGCGGCTATCCTCGCGATCGTTTTGTACGGGGGCGCAACGATCGCTTCAGCGATCGAGTACAACATGACAGAAGCGGCAGGGCTGCCCATCGACGGTCCACCAACGGTGATCCTGATCGTCGGCACGATCGGGATGATCCTGGGCCTCATCGCGCTCGTTCTGCTGATTTCAGCTTTAGTGGTTTATCAGATGGCAGGGCGAAAGACACCCCCACTAGTTAGGTGGCCGCGTTGATTGAGCGGCAAGCATCTCTTTCCACCGCCTTCGTCGGAGTCGTGATCACGGCGGTCGTATTCCTGGGCTTGCGGGCCGCAGGTGTGTTCACCGCGCGGAACGTCTTCCAGCCTGCGGAAGGCTCGAGCGTAGCGCCGTTCCTGTATTGGGGCGTTCTGTTCTCCTTCGCGGGATTCACGCTCTTGCTGAGCTGGCGGCTGGGATCACGGTGGGCTGCGCGACGGGGCACGGCTTGCCTTGTCGGCTCGATGGCAGCAGGAGTGCATGTGGTTTCGTGGTGCGCGGTTGGAGTCCTCGTCGGATTCGAGTCCGCAACGGGAGGTCTGAGTGAGTTTGCGTGGATGTCGGCCCTGCTGGTTCTCGCGGTTTCCACCCTGGTCTTCGTTGGGGTTTGCTTCAGTTTCCTGCGCCCGGCTGCAGTCTGAGCCCTGTTTGCTGGCACCCACCTGAGGTGCCGGCAACAGTTCTCTAATCATTGGGAAGAACCGCCCTAGATCAAGGCCCGGTCATCGCCATTGGTTTACTAGTTCTACTGGTGACGATCATTGGGGCGCCCATCGCCCTTGCTGGCCTATTGGTGTGGCTCACTCTCACGTTAGCGACGTTTGTTTTCAGCGCGTACTACATCGGGCGGCTCCTGTTCCGGGGCAACCAACCTCCCGTTGTGAAAGCGCTCTTCGGCGGTGTGATTCTCATCGTTGCCCTCCACATTCCATGGCTGAACATCGCAGTATGGGCCGCGATGGTGTTCTTCGGTCTTGGCGCACAACTCTTGGAGATCCACAACCGGAAGCCGTGGCGTCGCGATCGACCCGAGAGCGCAATTACCCCGCCTCCACCCTTCGCGGCGTCCACCACAGTCGAGGGCCACGCCGTGACCCAAGCCTGAGCCATCAAGGGGACAACCGATACGGATAGCTAGGCCCCCAGCTCGCTACTGACCTGGATCTTGTGTTTCAGAAGGGCACACCGATCATGGAGGTTCTAGAGCCTTTTCCATTTCCAGTCCTGATGCTCACCTGACACTGGAGGGAAAGATTATCGTGAAAACTCTGGCACACGACAAAGCGACCGTCGCCATGTTTTTACCGTCGATTGTGGCAGTAAACGGAACGACACGAGGGCTTTAGAGCACCGCAAGATGCAGAGGGTATAGCCCGAATAGGTGACCTTGGGCCCTGTCTCGAATTTGAGGACCCGAGGGGAATAGGAAATGGCCGCGTGTTAACATATCCGGCACAACAACCGCTTGCTTCTGCGGCGGCGTCTGATTCGTTCCGAGGGTCCGGCTGTGAATACCATCAATACTCTCTCGCAGCCGCCCGATTCGGAGTAATAGAACTCGATGCGACCAGGTCCGACACCACCACAGTTCGGTTAAAGGAGCGGTATGCGGAACCTTCAGAGAACCAAGCCCCCTTGAGCACGCGCTGATCTGGACTGCGGTTTTTGTTGTAACGGTCAGTATTGGCGGTCTCCTCCGGGGAACCCCGCAAATTACCGCGCCAGCTGGCAAAGAAGGCGAATAGCAGCAGGTGACTGTGACAGGTTCAAGTGGCCCCACTGTGACGGTTTGAACCGGACCCACCTAGCGACTCGCGGGGCTTCTTGTGACGGTTTGAAGCGGCCCCACCCCAGCGTTGGAATCATTGATTCGTTTCCAGTGGTGGAGGTCAGGAATGAGAGTACGCGTGGAGGTATTCGCAGCGATCCGAAGGGACGCCCGGATGGAGGGCCTCTCCGTTCGTGCGCTAGCGGTTCGTCATGGAGTCCACCGCCGCACGGTACGGGCAGCGCTAGCGTCAGCAGAGCCGCCGGAGCGGAAGAGACCGGCGCGTCGCTCGCCACGACTTGATGGGTTCAAGCCAGCGATCGACGCGATGCTCGTCGAGGACACGACGGCGCCTCGGAAACAACGTCACACCGCGCGAAGGATCCTTGTCCGGCTAATCGAAGAGCACGGAGCTCAGCAGCTTTCGTATTCCACGGTTCGGGACTATGTCCGGGTTCGCCGTGCGGAGATCGACATTGAGGTCGGCCGCAGAGTTGAGGTGTTCGTTCCTCAGGAGCACGCGCCCGGAGCGGAGGCCGAGGTGGACTTCGGGGAGGTCTGGGTCGTCCTGGACGGCGTGAAGACGAAGTGCCACATGTTCGTCTACCGGCTCTCCCACTCCGGAAAAGCGGTCCACCGGGTTTACCCTACCCAGGCGCAAGAAGCGTTCCTCGAGGGACACATCGACGCTTTCACCGCTCTCGGCGGTGTCCCGACCAAGCACATCCGGTATGACAACCTCACCAGCGCGGTCACGTCGGTGGTCTTCGGGCAGGGACGGCAGCGGGTCGAGAACGACCGGTGGGTGCTGTTCCGCTCCCACTACGGCTTCGACGCGTTTTACTGCCAACCCGGCATCACCGGCGCCCACGAAAAAGGCGGGGTCGAAGGTGAGGTAGGCCGGTTCCGCCGGAACCGGCTCTCTCCGATGCCCGTCGTCGCTAGTTTGGATGAGCTCAACGACCGCATCCGGGTGTGGGAGGCAGAGGACGAGGGCCGGCGGATCAACGACAGGATCCGTACCGTCGGTCAGGACTTCGACGCTGAACAACCGCTCTTGGCGCCATTGCCGGCGGAGACGTTCGATCCGGGGTTGGTGCTGACGCCGAGGGTTGACCGGTCCTCAATGATTACCGTGCGTATGGTGAAGTACTCCGTGCCGGCCCGCTTCATCGGCAGGAAGGTCCGTGTCTCACTACGGGCCTCTGAGATCGTAGTGTTCGACGGGCGCGTGATTGTGGCTAGGCATCAGCGAATCAC
>NZ_BAAAIJ010000067.1:0-773 GCF_039526005.1 Arthrobacter flavus
GTGAATATACAGGCTGTTAGCTGAAATGAGCCTCGATACCTCAAAAATTCGGGCTATTGACTAGGTCAACCGTAAATGGCCCCGCCAGGGCGGCTTGAAGTGGCCCCGGTTGGCGGGTGTCTCGTGACCCTTCAGCCCTGTTCGTTGATGTCGAGCATGGTGCAGATGTTTTTGACGCTATTGGCCGTGCATAACCGGTATGTTCCTGGGTCGATGCTGTCCGGGATCGCAAGGGTGTCGGGGCCGGGCCCGTTTACGCCGATGTCTGGCACTGCCTTGCCCTCGTTATCGTCCACAGACCACCACGACGGAGAACTAAAACTGTCGTTGTTGTCGAGGGCGGCCCCTAGGTAGTAGAGGACACGCCAATCGTTGCCGCTCTGTTCTTCTAGGACCCACGCGATGCCGCGATCAGTCTCTTGAGGGAACCGGACCTCGATGGTCTCGCCCGGGCTAGTTGGCGACGTTGAAATTTCGAGCAGCGCAGGACGCATTTGCGCCGCTGGGTCATTGGCACCTTGCCGCTGATTCCCGCCGTCACCACATCCGATCAACAGGCCCAGCGGAACAATGACGGCGACTCCGCGAAGCAGCTGCAATGCCCTCATTGATAAACTCCCCGGCTTGTCATCGTTTTGTCTCCCGTCTGCCCACTATGGACCAGCCGCGGGCACCTTCGCAGGCGTAGGGGGGAAGCGTTACACGACCGGAATCGACTCGCCTCCGCCCTGCCGGGGTGAGGAAGGCTACTCTGACGGGTAATTATTTAGCGG